>JBFHPX010000066.1:0-10573 GCA_041592575.1 Alcanivoracaceae bacterium | reverse complement strand
GGTGGAAGCCGGCCAGCAGGCCGGTCATGAAGTAGATGTTATCGATACTTTGCGCTGTTACATGAGCATGGCCTCGCTGAAGCCGGAAATCCATTATCGAGGTCGGGTGCTGGAAGGGTATGACGCCGTGATTCCGCGAATTGGTGCTTCCATTACCTTTTACGGCACTGCGGTGCTGAGACAATTTGAGATGATGGGTGTATTTCCGATCAATGAATCGGTGGCCATTACCCGCTCCCGTGACAAGTTGCGTTCGCTGCAATTGCTGGCACGCAAGGGTATCGGCATGCCGGTGACCGGATTTGCCAATGCCCCGGATGATATTCCTGATCTGATCAACATGGTTGGCGGTGCGCCGCTGGTGATCAAGCTGCTGGAAGGTACTCAGGGTATCGGTGTGGTACTGGCGGAAACCCGGCAGGCGGCTGAGTCGGTGATTGAGGCGTTCATGGGCCTGTCGGCCAACATTATGGTGCAGGAGTACATCAAGGAAGCCGGAGGCGCGGATATTCGCTGCTTTGTCGTCGACGGCAAGGTGGTGGCGGCGATGAAGCGGCAGGCGAAGGAAGGCGAGTTTCGCTCCAATTTGCATCGTGGTGGCTCCGCCAGCCTGATCCGTATTACCCCGGATGAGCGCGCCACCGCCGTAAGGGCAGCACAGGTGATGGGGCTGAACGTGGCCGGCGTTGATATCCTTCGCTCCGAACGTGGCCCGCTGGTGATGGAGGTAAACTCATCGCCCGGTCTGGAAGGAATTGAAGGTGCTACCGGCAAGGATGTGGCGGCCCTGATTATCAAGTTTGCCGAGCGCAATGCCCGGCCGAATCGCACTCGCACGAAAGGAAGTCGGGGATGAATGCTCAGGATATTGCCGCACCGTTTGAGCTGGCCGGTATTCGCGTCGAGCCGGGCAAGCGTGCCATCGTCGAAATGCCGGCGGCTCAGCTCTATACCAATACACCGCTGAATATTCCGGTGCATGTGGTGCACGGTCGTCGCCCTGGTCCGGTGCTGCTGGTTTGCGCTGCCATTCATGGTGATGAGCTTAATGGTGTCGAAATCATTCGCCGGGTACTGCAGTCGCAGAGCCTGCGTAGTTTGCGCGGGACGCTGGTGGCCGTCCCGGTGGTGAATGTGTTCGGTTTCATCCACAAATCCCGCTACCTGCCGGACCGGCGCGATCTCAACCGCTGCTTCCCGGGTTCGGAAACCGGCTCGCTCGGGGCACGCATGGCCTGGCTGTTCAAGACTCAGGTACTGGATCGTTGCACCCACGCCATTGACCTGCACACCGGCGCGGTTTATCGCAGCAACTTGCCGCAGATTCGTGCCAACCTCGACAGCGCTGCCACCGCCGAGATGGCGCGTGCCTTTGGCGTGCCGTTGGTGCTGAACTCGGTACTGCGTGACGGCACCCTGCGGGAAGTGGCTGAAGCACAGAACATTCCGGTAATCACCTACGAAGCTGGCGAAGCACTGCGCTTTGATGAAGCCAGCATTCGCGCCGGCGTCCGTGGCGTGATCAATGTTATGCGCCATCTTGGTATGGCGGCACCATCACGCAAACCGCACCCGGTGATTGAGCCGTCGGTGGCGCGCAGTTCGATATGGGTCCGTGCCGAGCGGGACGGCGTTTTCCGTGCACTGGTGGGTCTGGGTGACAGGATCAAGAAGGACCAGTTGCTTGGTCGCATCAGTAGCCCGTTCTCCAGTGATGAAATGGAAATTCTCTCGCCTTGCGCGGGCATTCTGGTTGGCCGTGACAACTTGCCGCTGGTGAATGAAGGTGAGGCCCTGTTTCATATCGCCCGTTTTGAAGAAGTCAAAGAAGTGGCGCAGCAGGTGCAGGCTTTTGCCGCCGATATTCTTGAAGGCGTGACGCTGGGCACCGCCACCGAACCGCCGATCGCGCCCTGATGACTGTGCCGGCTAACGGACAGCGTTCAGTAGCGATTATTGGCAGTGGCATGGCCGGGCTTGCGGCCGCGCACGGCTGTCGCAAGCAGGGCTGGCAAGTCACCCTGTTCGAAGCCCAGCCGGTCCATGGCATGGATGCCCATGCGTTGGCAGTCGATGGCGGCCTGGTGGATGTGCCGCTGCGGGTGATGAATCCCTCCGCCTGGTCCAGCGTGCTGGCACTGGCGGCCGAAGTCGGCGTCGATACCTTCCCGGTAAATACCTTTGTCTCGTGCAGCTGGCCAGACCAGCGCACCTGGTTTCGCAGTAGTCGTTTGCCGGTGCTGCGCTGGCCGATGGTGGGCAGCTGGCGTTATCTCAACGGCAACAGCCTGCGGCTTGGCCTGGGTATGCGCCAGCTTTACCGCGTCAGTCGCAGCTTGAAAGGTGTTCCTCGGGACATGACGGTGGCGGAGCTGCTGCAACGAGAGAAGTTTGATCCGCTGTTCTGGCGCGGGCTGGTGTTGCCATTGCTGACCACCATCTGCACCTGCGAGGAACAGCATTTGCTGGCCTGGCCGGCATCACAGTTATTGTCGTTGTTGCAGCAGATTCTTCACGGTGACGGACTGGTGCGTCTGACCGGCGGCACCCGGGCACTGGTTCAGGGTCTGGCGGCGAACTTGCCGCGCATCAGCGGCAGTCCGGTGCAGTCCGTGATCGAGCAGGGTGAGCAGATAAACGTTAACAATGCACGCGGTGAAGGCGGGCTGTTTGATCAGGTCATCATTGCCACTCAGGCCAATCAACTCGACTTTCTGCTAGGCGAACACTATCAACGCGAGAAGGCGGTGCTGGGCGATATCCGTTTTGATCGCGGCGAGCTGGTGGTGCATCGTGATCTGCGCTTTATGCCGCGATATCGTCGCGACTGGACCGCACTGAATTTCCGCATGGACCCGGAACTGGAGAAAGTCATGTTCACGGTCTGGGTCAATGCGGTCGAACCGACCTTGCAGAACACCGCGCCGGTACTGCAAACCTGGAACCCGCAGTTTGAACCCGCAGCAGATACCATTCTTGCCCGCGTGCCACTGCAACGCGCGGTGGTCCATGCCGGCACGGCGGCGGTGCACCAGCAACTGCAGCGCTGGCATGCCGAGCCCGGCCGGCGCATTTTCTATTGCGGTTCCTGGGCGCATGACGGCGTGCCGCTACTGGAATCCGCAGTGCGCTCGGCGAATGTGGTGGTGGAACGGATGGCGTATGGCAGTGCGGCCTGAACGCTTCAACATCGCCGGTGATCTGCTCGCCGGCCCGGACGGCGATGGTCGCTGGAACAATCTTGGCTACTGGAAAGATGCACAGGACTATACCGAAGCCTGCCGTGCATTGGCGGAACTTCACGGTGTCGCCGCCGGGCTGCAAGCCTCAAGTAAGTTGCTTGAGCTGGGCTGTGGTCATGGTGCGGCACTGAACGTCTGGCGCGACCGTTTTAATGTCGAGCAGATAGCCGCACTGGAATATCGTCCCGACTGTATCAGCCAGATCAGATCATCTGGCCGGCAGGTCGCCGCGTCAGTTCTGGCCGGGCGTTTTGATGAACCGCTTGATGCCCTGTTTACCAGCTTGTCATTTGATGCCGTGGTCTGTGTTGATGCGGCCTATCATGCCCGCTCACTGGCAGCATTCGTTGCAGCAGTGGAATCGGTTCTGGCAGAGCAGGGCGTGCTGGTGTTCAGTACGCTGCTGCTGACGAATGCGCGGTCGATGGGTTGGCCCGGTAGCAGATTGCTCAATGCTGCTGGAGTGTCGCCAGCCAGTGTGGTGACGGAAAGCAACCTGCGGCAAACGATGACAGCACAGGGGCTGGAGGTGACAGCGCTCAAAGATATCAGCGCCGCCGTTTTTCCCGGCTTTGCCGATTGGGTGGCAAGACGATCCGGTACGCTGAGCTGGCGCGAGAAGTATTCTGCCGCCTGGCTGAAGATTGCGGTCACCGCACGTTGGTGTCGGCGTCTGGCAGCGGACAAAAGCCTGCGTTATGTGCTGGTCAGCGTTAGCCGGCAAGAGAATCGCTGAGCTGGTCAGTATTCCGGCCGCTTGCTGAGCGGGTACTCGCACAGATCCTCGATGATGCAGCTGCCACATTTCGGCTTGCGCGCCACACAGGTATAACGGCCGTGCAGGATCAGCCAGTGGTGAGCATCAAGCTTGAACTCTTTCGGGATCACCCGTTCCAGTCGTCGCTCCACTTCCACCACATTTTTTCCCGGTGCAATTTTCGTTCTGTTTGAAACCCGGAAAATATGCGTGTCGACGGCGATGGTCGGCTGGCCAAAGGCCGTGTTCAGCACCACATTGGCGGTTTTCCGGCCAACGCCGGGCAGGGCTTCAAGGGATTCGCGATCCTGCGGCACTTCACTGCCATGTTTGTCGATCAGGATGCGGCAGGCCTTGATGACATTCTCGGCCTTGGAATTGAACAGGCCGATGGTCTTGATGTACTGCTTCAGGCCATCGACGCCCAGAGCAAGAATTTTCTCCGGGGTGTTAGCCACAGGAAACAGCTTGGCGGTCGCCTTGTTGACGCCAACGTCCGTGGCCTGCGCCGACAGAGTGACAGCCACCAGCAGTTCAAACGGCGTGGAGTAGTTCAGCTCCGTTTTCGGTGCCGGGTTGTGAGCGCGCAGCCGGGCAAAGATCTCGGTTCTTTTTTCTCGATTCATTGCTCAGGCAACGGTCCCGGTGGTGCGCACCCGGCGGCTGGTTTTCGGTTCCGCCGCCTCACGGCGCTTGGCTGCATCCTTCAGGCGTTTGTCGATAACATTCTTGCCGGCAATGATCAGGCCCAGACCGATAAAGGCGCCAGGCGGCAGGATGGCGAGCAGGAAGCCGCGGTACTCCGGGATCAGGACGATTTTCCAGCTGTCCGCCATTGGCCCGAAAAGCAGGGACATATTGCTGAACAAAGTGCCAAGGCCCAGTGCCTCGCGCATGCCGCCCAGCAGCAGGAGTACCGCGAGAAAGCCGGCGCCCATCATCAGGCCATCGAGCATGGCCGGCAGCGGCGGATTTTTTGAGGCAAACGCATCGGCACGACCGAGCACAGCACAGTTGGTGACGATCAGCGGAATAAAGATGCCGAGAATTTCGTACAGTTCGAAGGTGAAGGCCTGCATCAGCATTTCGATCACGGTGACCAGCGCGGCAATGATCATCACAAACGCCGGCAGTCGCACCGCCGGGGTGACGAAGTGGCGGATCAGTGACACCGCCAGATTGGAGCCGGCCAGCACCAGCATGGTGGCGAGGCCGAGCCCCATGGCGTTGACCACAGTGCCGGACACGGCCAGCAACGGACACAGGCCAAGAATCTGTACCGTCGCCGGATTGTTGTTCCAGAGCCCGTCCAGTGTGATCTTGCGATAATCAGTCATCACAGCTCCCCTGATGCTCGACGTCCGCGGGCAGGGCAAACAGGGCGTCCTGCTCGCGGGCAACGTATTGCAGGCTGCGATACACCGCGCCCACCACCGCACGCGGTGTGATGGTGGCGCCGGTAAAGGCATCGAACTCGCCGCCATCTTTTTTCACGGCCCAACCGGTTTCGGTGGGATTGCTCAGGCTGAGACCGGTAAACTGCGTAATCCAGTCTGACTTGCGCACATCAATCGCATCGCCAAGCCCCGGGGTTTCGTTGTGCGGCGGAATCATCCGCACACCTGTGAGCACACCGTTCTGATCAACGCCAACCAACAAGCGAATGGCGCCGCCATAGCCGTCCGGGGCGGTGGCCTGCATCACTACACCGGCCGGGTCTCCGTCCAGGCGCGCCCGATAGACAGTGTGGGCGCCGCGGCCGAGCAGCGGATCCTGAATAACGACGGAGTCTGCCAGCAGGACATTATCGAAGCGCTCCGCCGGCATCACCTCCAGCAGTGAATTCTGCAAAGCCTGTTCGCGATTGCATTCGATTTGCGGCAGTGTGCTGTCGTTGGTAAATGCCAGCATCGCTGCCGTGCCGATGGCGAATAGCGACAGCACCAGTGCATTGCGGGTAATGGCATCGCGCATCATCGGGTTGCCCCCCGCTTGGCACGGTGGTGGCCATAGGTGCGTGGCTGGGTGTAGTAATCAATGGTCGGTGCCGCCAGATTCATCAGCAGCACGGCGAAAGCTACCGCATCCGGATAGCCGCCGTGACTGCGGATTATCCACACCAGCACACCGATCAGGGCGCCATAAATCAGCCGGCCGTAACGGCTGGTGGCGGCGCTGACCGGATCGGTGGCAATAAAGAATGCGCCAAACATGGCCGCACCACTGAACAAGTGAAACAGCGGGCTGGCGTAGCGGGTGTCATCAAACAGCCAGAATGGCAACGCGATCAGCGCCATCCCGGCGAGCATCGCCACCGGGATATGCCAGGTGATAATTTTCCGTGCCAGCAAGTACAAGCCGCCGATCAGAAAGGCGACATTGACCCATTCCCAACCGAGGCTGGCGAATTCGCCATGCAGAATCGGCAGCGCTTGAAGCTGTTCGGCGTTGCCGGCCCAGGTGCGGAAACTGTCCAGCGGGGTGGCGCCGGTAAAGGCATCGACGTTGGCGCTGGCCAGCACCATGCGGAACGAATCAAACCAGCTCGGCGCCTCGTGCGGTCCGATCCAGCGAGTCATTTCCAGCGGAAACGAAATCAGCAGCACCACATAACCGACCATGGCCGGATTGAACGGGTTCATGCCAAGGCCGCCGTACAACTGCTTGGCGACGACGATGGCCGCAATGATGCCGATGACGATCAGCCACCAGGGCGATGTCGGCGGAATCGCCAGCGCCAGCAGCACGGCGGTGACCACGGCGCTCCAGTCGCGCAGGGCAAAGCGGACGTTGTAGCCGCGTGCTTTCAGTACGGCGGCTTCAGCAAGCAGCGCTGCAGGAATGGCGATCATCAGATTGAACAGCGTGCCCCAGCCAAACAGCCAGGTCATGACAACGATGCCCGGAATGGTGGCGTACACCACCTGACGCATAAAGGCGCCAGTGTGATTGCCGGAGCGGGTGGCGTGCGGCGAGGTGACGGTAATCAGGCTCATGCGTCGGCCAGTCCCTGTTCGTCTGTGGCAGCTTTCAGGGCGCCGGCAGCAACCTGGGCTTCGCGCTGCAGCGCATCGAGTTCACGGCTAAGCACATTGATGCGTTCGTCATCGCCCTTGATCCGGGCAGCTTCCAGTTCGCGGGCTTTCTGTCGTGCCGCCGCTTCGGTTTGTGCGGCCTCGATCTTCAATGATTTCAGGTCGCTGCCACTGGCACGCATATCGGCCTTGGCCTGATCAACCAGCAAGCCAAGTGCGGCTTTCGCCTTGTCGGCTTTCAGCTGGAAACGCTCAACCTGCTTGCGCAGCTCGTCAAGGTTGTCAGCACCTTCGCGCTCGGCATGTTCCAGCGCGGCACTGGCTTCCTTGAATTGCTTGTGTGACATGTTGAACGCAGTTTTCAGGGCTTTCATTTTCTGTGTGCGCTCGGCACCATCGTCAGCTTTTTCTGCAGCCGGCTGCTCGGCGGTGGCAGGCTGCGCTGGTGCGGCCTTTGCCGCCGCCGGACCGGCATCCCGCACCGCCGCCTTGGCAGCATCGGCTTTTGCTTTCAGGGCATCTGCTTCGGTGCGCAATGTGGTGACATCCTCTCCGGCGGCTTCCGCCTCTTTAAGCGCCTTGACGGCGGCCTTGTAAGCAGCCGAGGCTTCCAGTGACGCAGCTTTCAGTGCGGCCACGTCCACCACCGGTGCGGCCGGTGGATTGCCGGCATCGCGCACCGCTGCTTTGGCGGCATCCGCTTTCGCTTTCAGTTGCTCGACATCGCCGGCCAGGGTGGCTACCTGATCACTGCCTTCGGCTTCTGCTGCTTTCAATGCTTTTACCGCAGCCTTGTAGGCGGATGAGGCCTCAAGTGATGCCGCCTTCAGCGCGGCCATGTCAACACCGCTGGCGGCGGCAGGTTTGCTGCCTTCCAGCCTCGCCTTGCGCCGTGCTTCCTTTTCCGCCTGTTCTTTTGCCAGTCGATCCTGCCGCGCCTCAAAACGTTGACGGGCGCGATCGGCTTTCTGCTGCTCGGCCACTTCCTTTCGCACTTCGCCCTTGGCAAAGCGGTAGTACTGCACCAGCGGAATATGGCTTGGGCAAACATACGCACAGGCGCCGCATTCGATGCAGTCCATCAGGTTGTATTGCTGGGCGCGCACAAGATCCTGATTCTTCGAATACCAGAACAGTTGCTGCGGCAGCAGATCCGCCGGGCAGACGTCGGCGCAGCTGCCGCAACGAATGCAGGGTTGTTCCGGTGCCGGCGGCGGCAATTCTTCGACGCTGGCAGCAAGAATACAGTTGCTGGTTTTTACCACCGGAATGGCGCTGCTGTGCAGGGTAAAACCCATCATCGGTCCGCCCATCACCAGCCGGCCAATGCGGTTGCGGTCAGCGCCGGCGGCATCAAGCAGTGCCGACACCGGGGTGCCAAGCAGTACTTCCATATTGCCCGGTTCGCGCAGCGCCTTGCCGGTCAGGGTGGTCACCCGCGAAATCAGCGGCTCGCCAAAAACAATGGCGCGATGAATGGCCAGTGCCGTGCCGGTGTTGTGACAGACCACGCCAACCTGTGCCGGAATGCCACCGCTGGGCACTTCCTTGCCGGTCAGCATATAGATCAGTTGTTTCTCGCCGCCGGAGGGATACTTGGTCGGTACCACGGCGATCTCGATGCCGGTGCCGGTGGCGGCGCGGCGCATGGCTTCAATGGCTTCCGGCTTGTTGTCTTCAATGCCGACTATCACTTCTTTCGGATTGAGGGTGTGGCGAAGAATTTCCACTCCGGCGATGATCTGGTCAGCGCGTTCACGCATCAGCATGTCGTCAGCGGTGATATAGGGTTCGCACTCCACCGCGTTGATAATCAGCTGTTCAATCGGGTGTTCGGCACGCGGACTGAGTTTCACCGCAGTCGGAAAACCCGCGCCGCCCATGCCGGCAATGCCGGCTTCGCGCAGCCGCGGAATCAGAGCAGAGGGTGGGCAGCAGGTGCGCCAGTCAGGCAACGGATGCAGTTCGCACCACTGCTCGCGGCCATCCGGCTCGATCACGATGCAGGGGGCGTCGAGGCCTGACGGATGCTGAATCGGTCGCGGACCGATGGCTACCACCTTGCCGGAAGTAGGGGCATGTACCGGCAGGCTGACGGCGCCTTGTGCCTCAGCAATTTTCTGGCCTTTCAGCACGTCATCGCCGACTTGCACCACCGGTTTGGCCGGTGCGCCGAGGTGCATGTTCAACGGCAGAATCAGTTGCCCGGGTAGCGGTGCCGGTCGAATCGGGCGCTGGTTGGACAAGGTCTTGTGCTGGGGCGGATGAATGCCGCCGTGAAAATCGAACAACAAGCGTGGCCGGCCGATGGGGGCGTTCACAGGGTCACCACCGGAATCAGCTTGTCCGGTTTGCTGCCGACGCCGGGCGGGCGCTGCCAGCTCCAGGTCCCCAGTGTCGGTTTGATTTCGACCATGTCGATGCAATCCACCGGACAGGGCTCAACGCAGAGATCGCAGCCGGTGCACTCATCGGCAATCACGGTATGCATCAGTTTTGCCGCGCCGACAATGGCATCCACCGGACAGGCCTGAATGCATTTGGTACAGCCGATGCACTCGTCTTCGCGAATCACCGCCACCCGTTTCACATCCAGCGCGCTGCCTTCTTCGGCATCCAGTGGTAGCACTTCACGACCGAGCAGCTCGGACAATGCCACCACAGTGGATTCGCCACCCGGTGGGCAGCGGTTATGTTCTTCACCGGCGGCAATCGCTTCGGCATAGGGGCGGCAGCCAGGGTGGCCACACTGGCCACATTGGGTTTGCGGCAGCAGCGCATCAATCTGCTCGACAATCGGATCGCCTTCGACGCGGAATTTCTCCGAGGCGAAGCCGAGCAGGGCGCCGAACACGGCGGCCAGTGCCAGCAACGCAAAAACGGCAACCAGAATCGTCGTCACAGCTTGATCAACCCGGAGAAGCCCATAAACGCCAGCGACATCAGGCCGGCGGTAATCAGGCCGATGCTCGGGCCGCGAAAGGCCACCGGCACATCGGCAACAGCAATGCGTTCACGCATCGCCGCAAACAGCACCAGCACCAGCGAAAAGCCGAGCGCGGCGCCGAAGCCATAAGTGAGGGACGACATGAAGGTGGCGTCTTCCTTGCGCACATTCAGCAGTGCCACGCCCAACACCGCGCAGTTTGACGTGATCAGCGGCAAGAATACGCCAAGCACGCGATACAGCAGCGGGCTGGCCTTGCGGACAAACATTTCGGTGAACTGCACCGCCACCGCAATCACCAGAATGAAGGAAATGGTGCGCAGATACTCGAGCTCGAGCGGCACCAGAATCCAGCTCCAGGTCAGGTAGGCCAGTACCGAGGACAGGGTCAGCACAAAGGTGGTGGCGAGCGACATGCCCATGGCCGTTTCCACCTTGTTGGAAACGCCCATAAACGGGCACAGGCCCAGGAACTGGACCAGGACGAAATTGTTCACCAGCACGGCGCTGATCAGGATCAGAATGGTCTCGGTCATATCGGTGTGACCAACCCCTATACAAAACGTCTACCTACGGCGAAGGCGCATAGTAT
>JBFHPX010000065.1:0-10584 GCA_041592575.1 Alcanivoracaceae bacterium | reverse complement strand
GGTGGCGTAGTCCTTGTCGAGCAACTGTTCAATGGGCATATCAACAAAGTCCGGATCGCCCAGATGTAGCGCGCGGTCACGGTAAGCACGGCGCATGCTTTCAACAGCGAGGTGGGGTAACAGTGCCGGATCAGGTTGGCCGTCGTTGAAGCGCTCAAGAATATTAAGCGCCTGAATCAGCACCACGCCGCCGGAAGAAGGCGGTGCCGCGCTGATGATTTTTGCGCCGCGGAAAGTTCCGGTCACAGGCGCTCGCTCAACCACCTTGTATTCGGCGAGATCTTGCAAAGACCAGAGACCACCGTTGTCGACCACGCCATCAACCAGCTTCTGCGCCAGCTCACCTCGGTAGAAGCCGTTATGGCCGTGCGCGGCCAATGTTTCCAGCAGGGCGGCGAGATCAGTCTGGACAATCAGTTGACCGGCTGGCGGCACTTCGCCGTTACTGAGAAAAATACGGCGCGCCTCCGGCGAACGGTTCAGCACATCACGACGCATCAGGGCGAGACGGCGGTAATGTTCTTCCACCGGGAAGCCCTTCTTTGCCAGCCGGATGGTGGGGGCGAGACTGGTGGCCAGCGGCAGGCGACCATAGCGTGAAGCCAGATGCGCCAGTGCGGCCGGCTGTCCGGGAATGCCGGCGGCACTGGGGCCATTAATGGCCCAGTCGCGCACCACCTGCCCGCGATTGTCCAGATACATGTCGCGGCTGGCGGCACCGGGCGCGGTTTCGCGTCCATCGACCATGATATTGCGGCCGCTCTGGGCCTGATGCAGTAACCAGAATCCGCCACCACCCATGCCGGAACCGTGCGGTTCAACCACCGCCAGCGCGGCACTGACGGCAACGGCGGCATCGAAGGCATTGCCGCCCTGATCCAGCACCTCGAAGCCGGCTTCGGTGGCCAGCGGGTGGGCCGAGGCAATGGCCGCTGCCGGCAATCGAGCCTGGGCGGCAATACTCAGCAGTAGTAGCAGAGCGACGCCCGGACGGGCGCATGACTTCCAGTTCATAGTCTGTCTCCTTGCAGTGCCGTGGTTGCTCGCCACAGCCGGACGGCCCGGCGTCGTGGCCGGGCATCATTATGGTTACGCAACAGAATAATGCGGATGTTTGTAGCCCGGGTCTATCAGACAGAGGGGCGAGGCGTCGGCGGGCAACGCCTGTGCATCAGCGGCGGGCGTCGCGTTTGGCAGCTAATGCCGCCGCCACCGGGGCTGGTACAAATTTGCTGATGTCACCGTCCAGCAAGGCGATTTCCCGGACCAGGCTGGAGGAAATATAGGAAAGGTGTTCGGCCGGGGTCAGAAACACGGTTTCCAGATCCGGCGCCAGCTGACGGTTCATATTGGCGAGCTGGAATTCGTACTCGAAGTCGCTGACCGCGCGCAGACCGCGCAGCAGGATATTGGCATTCTGGTCAGCGCAGAAATGCGCCAGCAGCTTGGAGAAGCCAACCACCTTGATGTTGTTGAGATGGGCCAGAGACTCCTCTGCCAGCGCCACGCGCTCGGCCAGGCTGAACAGCGGGCCTTTCTTTTCGCTGGAGGCAATGGCGACGATCACTTCATCGAACATCGCCGCAGCCCGCTCAATCAGGTCCTTGTGACCAGTGGTGATCGGATCAAAGGTGCCGGGATAGACAACACGGTTGGTCATGGCCAACTCCACAGGAACCGGAAGAGCGGCAAGGATAGCCGCTCGCGCCGGCAACCGAAAGGCCGCCGGCGCGGTCCGGGTCAGGCCTGCAGGGTGGTGGCCAGACGCGTGGCGTTGCGGGCGGTGATGCCATAGATGGTCAGCTGCGGGTTGACTCCGAGGCTGGTTGGCAGCACTGAGCCGTCGAACACGTACAGGTTCTCCAGATGGTGATAGCGGCCGTCACTGTCGGTCAGGCAAAGCTTCTGGTCCTCACCCATGGTGCAACCACCCATGACATGGGCGCTGCCGGCACCGGTCAGGCCTGGCGCATATTTCAGTGTCGGAATCACGCTTTTCGCTTCCTGCCAGCTGCTGAAGAATGGCGCATCACCGTGGCCCGGACGCACGCTCTGGGCACCTGCGGCGAACAGCATTTCCGTCATCGTCAGATGACTGTGGCGCAGGCCATCAAGGACATAATCATTCAGTACATAGTCGAGCACGGCGTCACCGTATTTGCTCAGCTCGACGTTGCCGCCCTGGCTTTGCTCGTGGAAGCCGTCACGGGTCATGGCAATGGCTGAGGCATAGTGCGGCAAACGCTCTGCCTGCGCGCGCGCCATGCTGCCATAGCCACCGATCAGCGAGGTCAACAGGCCCGGATGCGTCGGCATCACTTCCATCTTGTAACCGATGGCGCCGTCGACGCCATCGCGCCAGGTGAACTGATC
Organism: Alcanivoracaceae bacterium; assembly: GCA_041592575.1. GTDB lineage: Bacteria > Pseudomonadota > Gammaproteobacteria > Pseudomonadales > Alcanivoracaceae > PGZG01. Next base: position 8,211 of record JBFHPX010000065.1, on the reverse strand, counting down.
GGAATACAGCGATTGTGGCGCACCGTAGTAGCCGTCAACGCGCTGTTCGAAATCGCCCAGCGCCAGCGTGGTCGGATGCAGGAAGGTGCGCTTGCCAAGACGCTTGTGCGGATCAGGCACGCCGGCACGCATCAGCAAAGCCGGTGTGTTGATACCGCCACCGGCGGCAACGATGGTTTTGGCCCGGACACGAATCATCTTGCCGGTTGGCCTCTGGCGTGCATCCAGTGCCTGACAGATCACCGCACTAACGCGTTTGCCATTATGTTCCAGCGTCCGCGCTTCGGCGCCATGAACCAGGGTGGCGCCGTGCTGCATGGCAGAAGGCAAAGTCGTGACCAGCATCGATTGTTTGGCATTGGTCGGGCAGCCGGTGCCGCAGTAGCCAAGGTTCCAGCAGCCATCAACGTTGCGCGGAATTACGCTCCAGATCCAGCCGAGCGCCTCGCAGCCTACCTTCAGTGCGTTGTTATTGGCGTTCGGCGGCATTGCCCATTTGCTGACTTTCAGCCGCTGCTCCATCTTCTCGAACCATGGATCGAGTTCGCTGCGGCTTAATCCCTTGACGCTAAACCTGTCCTGCCAGTAAGACAGCGTCTGTTCCGGTGTGCGGAAACTGGATGTCCAGTTAACTACCGTGGTGCCACCGACGGCGCGACCCTGCAGAATGGCCAGACTGCCATCCTTGGCGGCGCGCGCAGCGCCCTCCTGATACAGGTCACGATAGGCTTCACCTTCGTCCATATTGAATTCGTCGGTGCTTTTCAGGCGCGCCGCTTCAATGATGACTACCCGTAACCCGGACCGGCTGAGAATCTCGGCGCTGACGCCACCGCCGGCACCGGAGCCGATGATGACAACATCGGCTTCGAGATCAGCATCTTGATTCAGTTCCGAGGCATCGATCACCGACCAGCCATTGGCAATGCCCTCTTTCCACGGATCGCGAACGCCGCGGATTTCCAGTTTCGACAAATCGTTCATGCATTCACCTTGCGCGGTGGGCCAGGGTAGCCGGTGCTTCTGGCAACGTCAGGGTCGGTGTACCAGCACATCAGCAGCGGCTGACACAAGCCGTTAAAAGCGAGCCGGGCAAAACTGTTCTGCTTGCGGCTCCATTTCGCCATGCCCTGATCGATTTCCTCGCTGTTTAGCGATGCCGGATGCGCCCAGGCATCCATAACCCACCAGCGGAACGCCCCCAGTTGCAGGACATCGTACAGCTTGAACAGTGCTTCGCGGCTGCCCTGACTGGGGCTATCGAAAAGCGTGTCGAGGCGTTTCAGTACACGTTGGACATCCGCTTCACCATTCGGCAAGGCGCCGGCAAGAATTACCGGTACCAGTGGTGTCAGCAGCTCAAGGTCGGCCGGGCGCAGGTGAAGATAGCCGTCAGCAGCGGTCATCGGTGCACTGCAGCCGCTCAATGAGGCAACGCCGGCGCCGCCGGCAAGCAGGGCGGAACCAAACAGGCCGGCGCGAAGAAATTCGCGCCGGCCGAGGGTCAGGGATTCACTCATCCGCGTCTCACTTCATCAGGTACTTGTAGATGAACTTGTGCATGCCACGACCGAACGGCGGCAAAACATTCCTGGTCGGGTTAATGCGGCCGCGACGGAACACACCTTTGCTATTGGAGAAGGTCAGGAAACCTTCGAAGCCATGATAGTGACCCATCCCGGACGGGCCGACGCCGCCGAACGGAATATCATCGACGCCAACCTGGGTCATGGTGTCGTTCAAGGCGGCACAACCGGAGTGCGTGTTGTTCAGCACCTGACGAGAGCGCTCGCTGTTCCAGTCAAAGTAATACAGCGCCAGCGGCCGCGGCCGGGCATTGACGTAATCCATCGCCTGCTGCAGTGAGTCATACTCCATGACAATCATCAGCGGGCCGAAAATTTCATCCTGAGTGATCTTCATCTCGTCGTTGACATTCATCACCAGCGTGAACGGAATCTTGCGTGACTGGCTGAAGTCTTCGCCGGCCGGGTTCACCTCCACCAGTGTTGCGCCCTTCTGTTTGGCGTCGTCGATATAACCGCGCAGACGTTTGTGTTGACGCTCGTTGACTACCGAGGTCAGGTCCGGGTTATTAACCATGGTCGGATACATCTGGCTGATCTGCGCCTTGAAGGCAGTCACGAACTCATCGGTTTTGCCTTTCGGCAGCATAACGTAATCCGGCGCTACGCAGGTCTGGCCGGCGTTGAAGCATTTGCCGAAGGCGATACGTTCTACGGCTTCCCGGATCGGGAAGTTGTCGCTGATGATGCAGGGGCTCTTGCCGCCCAGTTCCAGCGTCACCGGCGTCAGGTTCTCCGCGGCGGCGCGCATGACGTGACGTCCGATTGAGGTGGCGCCGGTAAACAGAAGGTGATCAAACGGCAGCTTCGAGAACGCGGCACCGACATCCACTTCACCGTTGAACACGGCGACGTGATCCTCGCTGTAGACTTCCGCCAGAATTTTCTTCAGCAACTCACCGCTGGCCGGGGTTGATTCGCTCATCTTGATCATCACCCGGTTACCGGCGGCCAGCGCGCCCACCATCGGGCCAAGGGCCAGATACATGGGGTAGTTCCAGGGCGAGATAACGCCGACCACGCCGACTGGCTGATAGGTGACCATGGCCGAGCCGGGCCACTGCGCGGCACCGATCTTGCGCTTCTGCGGCTTCATCCACTTGCGCAAATTCTTGGCGTAGTACTTGATGCCTTCGAGGCTGGTCATGATCTCGGCCAGCTTGGTTTCATCCGCCGAGCGGCCACCGAAGTCGCTGTTCAGGGCGGCGCAGATCTCGTCCTGATACTTCACCAGCAGCGGCCGTAGCCGGTTCAGGTGGTCAATCCGCTCTTCCGCGGTCGGATAGGGGTGACGGGTAAAGGCGGCCTTCTGGGCCTGGAATACCTTTTCCATCCGGGTGATTTCTTCGCTCTGGCTGTGCAGGGCCTGGACGTCGGCGACCATGGTAGTTCTCCTGATGTGCTTGACGATCGATTTTTAGAGCAATTACTCTAACTGTCAATCCCTGCTGACTGACGGTTGGCACCAGCTCGCTTTGAACAGGATTTCTGGCCCGATATGACCAGTACGAAAGAGCGCATCCTTGCCACCAGCCTCGAGCTGTTCAACCGGCTTGGTGAGCGCAATGTCACCACCAACCATATCGCCGAGGCGCTGGGCATCTCGCCGGGCAATCTGTACTACCACTTCCGCAACAAGGGCGACATCGTCTTCGCGCTGTTTGAGCGCTATCAGGCCACGGTGGAGGCGTTTTTGCAGGTGCCGCCGGACCGGCCATTGACCTGGCAGGACAAGGTCGGCTATTTCGAATCGATCCTGCAGAGCATGTGGGGCGCCCGCTTCCTGCACCGCGACATGGCCCATCTGCTCAATCAGGACGAGCGATTGCGCGTTAGCTACAGCGATTTCGTGCGCCGTAGTCTGGCTCAGGGTTTGCGAGTTTATGAGGGCCTGCGGGCGGCGGCGCTGATTGAGGTCGGTGACGAGGAAATGCAGGCGCTGCTGGTGAATACCTGGGTGATGGCGGCGTCCTGGGCCGGTTTTGTTCACAGCATGGTGCCGGCGGACCGGCGCGACGAGGAGCTGGACCGGACTTTGCTGCAGCAGGGGATCTACCAGATTGTCTGCCTTGAGGCGCCGTATTTACGCGGTGAGGCGCTGGAGCATTTGAGTGCGATGAAGGCGCGTTACAGTGCCGGAAATACCTTGGAGTTGTTGTTGCCCTGACGCAGTCAGTGATTGTGAGTTTGGATTTGAGTGTGGATTTGAGTGTGGCAGTGAACGTCTCCGGCCAGAGAGGCTGTCGGGACTTTCCGAGACCCGCCGTGAACCCATCCATGGGGGCTTGGGTTCGGCATCCCTGCCTCACACAGTCTCGGAAAGTCCCGACAGCCTCTCTGGCCTCACATCGAATTTCTTCCAGACTTTTTACGACTGATTTCTTCTGCCTCGCCAAGAAGCGCAATGTCAGGACAGGTGCTCAGTCCGGGACGTCTATTACCCGACCTGCTTACACGGGTTCCAGGTAATCACATCATCTGCCGCAACACATAATGCAAAATCCCGCCATGGCGGAAATACTCCACCTCCATTGCCGTATCAAGCCGTACCAGCGCGGCAAACGATTGCTCCTTGCCATCGCGCCGGACAATCACCCGGGTCACCCCATGCGGCACCAGATCATTGAGCAAGTCCGGCAGGTCAATCTCCTCGCTGCCATCGAGCTTCAGTGTCGACCTGTCAACGCCCTCCGGAAACTGCAGCGGCAAAATTCCCATGCCGATCAGATTCGACCGATGAATCCGCTCGAAGCTCTCTGCAATCACCGCGCGCACTCCGAGCAGAGTGGTGCCTTTGGCGGCCCAGTCCCGTGACGAACCGGTGCCATATTCCTTGCCGGCGATCACCACCGTCGGAATGCCATCCTTGATGTAACGCATCGCCGCGCCATAAATTGGCAGTACCTCACCCTGCGGCATATGTTTGGTAATGCCCCCTTCTGTACCCGGCACCATCTCGTTCCTGATACGGATATTGGCAAAAGTCCCGCGCATCATGACTTCGTGATTGCCGCGCCGCGAACCATAGGAATTGAAATCCCTGGGCTTGACGCCATGGCTTTGCAGATAGTGACCAGCGGGGCTGTCGGCCTGAATACTGCCGGCCGGTGAAATATGGTCGGTGGTAATGGAATCACCAAACAGCGCCAGAATGCGGGCGCCGCTGATGCCGGTCAGTGCCGGCGGCGTTTTAGTCAGGCCGTGGAAATATGGCGGATGCTGGATATAGGTTGAATCATCTTTCCATTCATAGGTGTCCGCTTCCGGTATTGGCATTGCCTGCCAGTCCTCATCGCCATCAAACACCGAGGCATACTGGCTGCGGAACATGTCGCCGGTGACATGTTTCAGCGCCGCCTGGATCTCGGCATTGCTTGGCCAGATGTCGCGCAGGTACACGGGTTTACCATTCGGGTCGCGGCAGATCGGATCCTTGCTCAGGTCGATTTTTACCGAGCCTGCGAGCGCGTAAGCAACCACCAGTGGTGGCGAGGCCAGCCAGTTTGTTTTGACACTCTGATGCACGCGGCCTTCAAAGTTGCGGTTACCCGACAGCACTGATGCAACCATCAGGTCGCCGTCATGAATCGCACGTTCAATAACATCAGGCAGCGGTCCGGAGTTACCGATACAGGTGGTGCAGCCATAACCCACCAGCTGGAAGCCGAGCGCATCAAGGTCGGACTGCAGTCCGGATTTAGCCAGATACTCGGTCACTACCTTCGAGCCCGGAGCCAGTGAGGTTTTGACCCACGGTTTGCGCTGCAACCCTTTTTCCAGCGCCTTCTTTGCCAGCAAACCGGCCGCCAGCATCACCGACGGGTTGGAGGTGTTGGTGCAGGAGGTAATCGCGGCGATGACGACGTCGCCATGCCGAAGACGATGGGTCTGGTCTTCGAGAACACTGCTGACTTCACCAGGCGTGTGCAGCACTTCCGGGTGAATGCCGCCTTCGCTTTGCATGGCGGCAACATCGCGCACCGGCATCTGTTTGCTTTCCAGATGGGCAAAGGTGGCTGCAACCTTGCTCAAGGCGACGCGATCCTGCGGTCGTTTGGGCCCGGCGAGGCTGGCCTCGACGGAGTCCAGATCCAGTGACAGCAGGTCGGTAAATACCGGCTCGGTCATGCCCGGTTCGCGCCACAGCCCCTGTGCCTTGCTGTAGGCTTCGACCAGAGCAATGGTGCTGCCATCGCGACCGGATAGCGTCAGATATTCCATGGTGCGTTCGTCGATCGGAAAGAAGCCGCAGGTGGCACCGTACTCGGGTGCCATATTGGCGATGGTGGCGCGATCCGCCAGTGACAGATCGCTGAGGCCATCGCCGCAGAACTCGACAAACTTTCCGACCACACCGTGTTTGCGCAACATCTCGGTGACCGTCAGGACCAGATCGGTAGCAGTCACACCTTCGCGCAATTTTCCGGTCAGGCGAAAGCCGACCACTTCCGGAATCAGCATCGATACCGGTTGGCCGAGCATGGCCGCCTCCGCTTCGATGCCACCAACGCCCCAGCCGAGCACGCCAAGTGCATTGATCATGGTGGTGTGGGAGTCGGTGCCGACCAGCGTGTCAGGATAGGCCCAGTGTTTACCGCTCCTTTCTTCAGACCAGACACTGCGAGCCAGATATTCCAGATTGACCTGATGACAGATGCCAGTGCCCGGGGGCACCACACGGAAATTGCGGAACGCGCGCTGGCCCCAGCGCAGGAACTGGTAGCGTTCGTGGTTGCGCTCGTATTCGATGCGGACATTATCGGAAAAGGCAGCGCCGTCGCCGAACCGATCCACCATTACCGAGTGATCGATAACCAGGTCCACCGGCGTCAGTGGATTGATGCGTTGTGGATCACCGCCGCCGGCGGCAATGGCATCTCGCATGGCGGCAAGATCGACCACCCCTGGGACACCGGTAAAGTCCTGCATCAGCACCCGAGCCGGGCGAAAGGCTATTTCGCGGTCGGAGGTGCGAGTTTCGGTCCATTTCACCAGCGCGCGAATATCCTCCCTGGTGACGCTGATGCCATCCTCAAAGCGCAACAGGTTCTCCAGCAGGACTTTCAGTGAAAAGGGCAGGCGCTCAAGGCTGCCCCAGCCCTGTGAAGCCAGTGCCGGCAGGGAGAAGTAATGGTATTTCTGGCCATTAACATCCAGCTTGGCGGCAGTGCCGAGGCTGTTGTTGCCAAAGGCGGAAGCAGTCATGGCGATCTCCCTGTCTGATCCGTGAGGGGGGAACTTGATAGTACGCCTCGCTGCAGCGGGACTCAAAATGCCTGCTTCAGGCTCCCTGATCGTTGTCGAACAGGGCATCGAGTTCGTGCAGAAGGGCCAGCAGGCGACTGAGATCCTGATCCGGGATCAGCAAGGTTTCCTCTGCCATCGGCGCAATCTGGCAGCGCGTCGGCAGTGGCAGGCCACCGTCAAGGAGTGCGCGCAGGCGTGCCACCAGCACCCATTGCAGCCATTCCTCGAAACGCATGCGGTCGGCAAAGAACGGCACGCTGCTGGTGAAGGCTTGCTGGTCCGGGGGGTGCCCGGACCAGCTGCCGAGCAAGCGCAGCTCTTGTTCGATGTCATCAAGCATTTGCGCCAATGCGAGATTGCGTGAATCAGTCATCAATCATCGCCAGCAGGTCGCTGAGTTCATGGAGGTTATGAATGCGGTGCGGATGTTGATCAAGATGATCCGGCCAGCGTTGGTCGAGCAGGTTGGCCCAGACGGCGTGAAAGCCCTGACGGCGTGCGGCGTGAATGTCTTCTTCCGGATGGTCGCCGACATGGACCGCCTGATTTGCGCTTACGCCGGCGGACTTCAATGCAGCGAGGAACATGTCCGGCTCCGGTTTGCGGCGGCCAACGGACTCCGCCGAGTGGTGGAAGTCGAAAAGGTCATGGATGCCGATCTTCTTCAGGTCAGCGTTGCCGTTGCTGAGGGCGCCGAGCTGATAACTGTCAGCCAGCATTTCCAGTACCTCCAGGGCACCGGGGAAAAATACCACTTCGTTGCGGGCGTCGTGAAACACCCGGAAGCTCTGGTCAGCCAGCTTGGCCGCTTCGTTGGTGCAATAGCCGGCTTCACGGAACCCCTGCGCCAGCGCATCACGACGCAGGGCGGTGAGGTTGTGGATATAGCCGGGTTTGTCGCGCAGCAACTGATCGCGGATCCGGATCATGGTGTCTCGGTTCATGTGGACGGCCGCTTCCGGGTAGCGCTCGGCAATCCAGTCAGCGCAGCGCCGGTCGGCCCGGCGGATCACCTCATCCACCGGCCAGAGAGTGTTATCCAGATCAAAGGTGATCAGTTTCAGCGCTGCCATGACCAGATGGTAGCCCGCAAGGCATGTTCGGGTCATTACCGATCAGCGCTGACTGCTATGATCAGGCCTTCGACTGAGGGTGATCCTGCAACGGGGGGAGAAAGCAATGCGTGGTGTGGTTCTTGATCTCGATACCTTGCATCCGGCGGATCTGTCGCTTGATGGTTTGCGGGCCAGTTTGCCGGTATGGCAGTTATACGACCGCACGCTGCCAGCTCAGGTGCTTGAGCGACTGAAAGACGCCGAGGTCGCGGTGACCAACAAGGTCGTGATCGACGCGGCTGCGATGGATTCGTTGCCGGCGC
>JBFHPX010000064.1:0-10594 GCA_041592575.1 Alcanivoracaceae bacterium | reverse complement strand
TTTGCGGACGGGGCTGACGTGGGCCCGGGCGGCGGGTAAAGTGTCTGAAAAACAGGGAAGCGCCGACTTTGACCATCAAGACCCCCGCCAGTAAAGCCAGTGGCCGCAAGCAGGCCGACATCGACATTGATGTGCGCTGGGTAATGCGCGAGCTGCTCGACGAGGGGCGGGTGGCGCAGGAAGACTACAACATCATCTCGACCACGCCACGGGAGAAGAAGGAGCTGTCCTGGCATCCGCTGCAGGTGGTGGCCAAGTATCAGCTCGGTGATCGCCAGCGTGGCGATCGCATCATTGATATCGACTTTCTGTCCGAATGGCTGGCGGGCAAATCCGGGCTGCCGCAATACCACATAGATCCGCTCAAGGTGAAGGTCGATCAGATCACCACCGTCATGTCCTATGCCTTTGCCGAGCGGCACGGAATTCTTGCCGTGGAGGTGGGTCGCGACAGCGTTACCGTGGCCTGCGACCAACCGTTCAAGCGTGACTGGGAGGAGCACCTGCGTGCCACCCTGCGTGAGCGCGAACTCAAAGTGGTGTTTGCCAATCCGGAAGATTTACGTCGCTACCGCATCGAGTTCTACAACCTCAGTCGCTCGATTGCCGGCGCCCGTGACCAGGGTGGCCAATCGCTCAGTGGCGTCACCAACTTCGAACAGTTGCTGGAGCTTGGTGGCAAGGGCAATCTCGATGCCGAAGACCAGCATGTGGTTGCCATCGTTGACTGGATCCTGCAGTACGCCTTTAGTCAGCGCGCTTCCGATATTCATCTGGAACCGCGCCGTGATGTAGGCAAGATGCGTTTCCGGATTGATGGTGTACTGCATGATGTTTACGAGTTGCCGGCAACGATCATGGCGGCGGTGGTGGCGCGACTGAAGATTCTTGGCCGCCTGAATGTGGCAGAAAAGCGGCGCCCCCAGGATGGCCGTCTGAAAACCCGTAATGCCGAAGGCGCCGAGATCGAGCTGCGTTTGTCCACGCTGCCGACCGCGTTCGGTGAAAAGATGGTGATGCGTATTTTTGATCCGGATGTACTGGTCCGCTCATTTGACCAGCTCGGTTTCAGCAAGGAAGACCACGAAATCTGGCAGCGCATGACGCGCAGTACCCACGGCATCATTTTTGTTACCGGTCCGACCGGCTCGGGGAAGACCACCACTCTTTATTCGACCCTGAAGCAGCTTTCCACTGCCGAGGTCAATGTCTGCACCATCGAAGACCCGATCGAGATGGTGGAGCCGAGCTTCAACCAGATGCAAGTACAGGCAAACATTGATGTCGGCTTTGCCGATGGCGTCAAGGCGCTGCTGCGGCAGGACCCGGATATCATCATGATCGGCGAGATCCGTGATCTGGCCACTGCGGAAATGGCAGTGCAGGCGGCATTGACAGGCCATCTGGTGCTATCCACCTTGCATACCAATGATGCGCCGTCATCGATTACCCGACTGATTGATCTGGGCGTACCGAACTACCTGATTACCTCAACAGTGATTGGCGTGATGGCCCAGCGCCTGATTCGTACCCTGTGCCCGGATTGCAAGGAAGAAGTGCCCACCGATGAGACAGCCTGGGCCGAGCTGGTGAAGCCTTTCAAGATGAAGATGCCGGAAAAAGTTTGTCGTCCGGTCGGTTGTCTTGAATGCCGCGGTACCGGCTATCGCGGTCGAATGGGCGTTTATGAAACGCTGCCGATTACCCCGGCACTGAAAAGTGTGATTCATCGCAGCAATGATCTGGAAGCGATTACCCGTCAGGCATTGAAGGGCGGCATGAAGCCATTGCGTATAAGTGGTGCCCTGAAAGTGGCGCGCGGATTGTCGACCATTGAAGAGGTGATGCGGGTTACACCAATTCAGGACGTATTATTCTAGAGAATCATGAGCAACCGGCGGGAGCGGACCAGCGCTGCTGCCGGTGCGTATAGATTTCAGGAGTTCCCTGAGTCTGAAATTCAACCGAGGAGAAAGGCAGTGGGAGCAGCAGTTGTATTTGGATTTCTGGCATTGCTGTTGGTGCTGGTTATCATGGGCGCCAAGATGGTGCCGCAGGGTTACGAGTACACGGTCGAGAGATTTGGTCGCTACACCCATTCATTGCGCCCTGGTCTTGGCATCATTATTCCGCTTATAGATTCGATTGGCCACAAGATCAACATGATGGAAAGCGTGCTGGATATTCCGCCGCAGGAAGTCATTTCAAAAGACAACGCCATGGTCAAGATTGATGCGGTGTGCTTCTTTCAGGTCGTTAATGCGGCCAAGGCCGCCTACGAGGTGAATCAGCTTGAGTACGCCATTCGCAACCTGACCATGACCAATATCCGTACCGTGCTTGGCAGCATGGATCTGGATGAAATGCTCAGCCAGCGCGACGGCATCAACGAGCGCTTGCTGCGGATTGTTGATATGGCAACCAACCCCTGGGGCGTCAAGGTTACCCGTATAGAGATTCGCGACATATCTCCGCCGGAAGATCTGGTTCAGGCCATGGCCAGCCAGATGAAGGCCGAGAGGGAAAAGCGCGCCAACATTCTCGAGGCGGAAGGTTTGCGCGCCGCTGCCATTCTCAAGGCGGAGGGTCTGAAGCAGGCTGACATTCTTCGCGCTGAGGGTGAGCGTCAGGCGGCGTTTCTTGACGCAGAAGCGCGCGAGCGTGCTGCAGAAGCAGAAGCCCGAGCCACGGAGATGGTATCCAAGGCAATCGCCGAAGGTGACATTCAGGCGGTCAATTACTTCGTTGCCCAGAAGTATGTTGAGGCACTTGGCCAGATCGGTTCTTCCAATAGCAGCAAGGTATTCATGTTGCCGGTGGATGCTACCGGGGTGATGGGTGCGGTGGGCGGTGTTGCCGAGATTGTCCGCCAGACCATGCAAAAGGGAAGTGCCTGATGGACTGGCTTTATACCCTCGACTACCACCACTGGATACTGCTCGGGCTGCTGTTGCTGGTGCTGGAGGTGTTTGTTGGTGGCAGCCTGTTGATGTGGAACGGTCTGTCAGCGATTTGTGTCGGCATTCTGGTTTTGTTGCTGCCACTGTTTGGCATTTATCCGGGCTGGGAAATGCAGCTGATCATGTTTGGCGTCGGGGGCCTGGCGGCGCTGTATGCCTGGCGTCGATATGTCAGGGACCCGGTGGCGGCGGACGCACCGGCACTGAATCGTCGGGGCGCAAGCCATGTCGGTGAGGTGGTAAAGCTGGACGAAGCCATTGAGAACGGCACCGGTTATATCCATCTTGATGATACCCGCTGGACGGTGCGTGGCCCGGATTTGCCCACCGGCAGCCGAATCAGGCTGGTTGCTCTGAGCGACATGGTATTTCAAGCGGAGCCGGTGGATAATCCGCCGGCATGACGCTACCCGATTTCTCCTCTCTTCCTGAATTTCTGCGTGCGCCGGTGGAACAGCACTGGCGCGCATTTTCCGACTCCGGTCAGTCTCTTCCTGCTTCGCTATCCGCTGGCCTGCCCCGGGCATGGGGTGGGTCAGACTATCTTGCCGAGCAGATGATTCGCAGGCCGGCACTGACGGAATGGTTGGCGCAGCCGGGTCGCCTCGCTGGTCGGCTGGATGCTTCCGGATTGCGTGCCGAGTTGCAGCAGGCGTTGGTTGAAGTTACCGATGAAGCAGATCTGCAGCGTCGGCTTCGGCATCTGCGCCACTGTCATATGTCGCGCATTATCTGGCGTGATCTGCTCGGTGATCAGGGTCGCTCCCTGTACGCCGATACCGTGCATGACATTAGCCTGTTGGCGGACTCACTGATCGATGCGGCGCTGGATGTGTTGTTCGGCTGGGCTGTGGCAAAGGACGGTACGCCCACCGACGACAAGGGCAACCCGGTTTATCTGACCGTGCTGGCCATGGGCAAGCTTGGCGCCCGTGAACTGAATCTGTCCTCCGACATCGATCTGATCTTTGCTTACGAGTCGGAAGGCGAAACCAGCGGTGGGCGGCGTGAGTTATCCAATCACGAATTCTTTGTCCGGCTTGGCCAGCAGTTGATCCGGGTGCTTGATCAGGTTACCGCCGACGGCTTTGTTTTTCGTGTCGATATGCGCCTGCGCCCGTGGGGCAAAAGTGGTGTGCTGGCGGTCGGCTTTGACGCCATGGAAAGCTACTACGAACAACAGGGGCGCGAGTGGGAACGCTATGCCATGATCAAGATGCGGCCGGTAGCTGGCGACATTGCTGCCGGCGAGCGCTTGCGTGAGCGACTGGCGCCATTTGTCTATCGTCGTTATATCGACTTCGGTGCGTTCCAGTCGCTGCGTGAGATGAAGGCGCTGATTGAGCGGGAAGTCAATCGCAAGGGCATTCAGGCGGACGTGAAACTCGGTCCCGGCGGCATCCGGGAAGTGGAGTTTATTGTTCAGGCGTTTCAGCTGATCCGTGGCGGCCAGCTGCCGGTGTTGCGGGATCCGCGACTGCTGGTGATCCTGCCGCGGTTGCAGGAAGCCGGCCTGCTGCCGGTCGAGGCGGTGGCAGAGTTGCGGGAAAACTATATTTTCCTGCGCGATGTCGAACATCGCTTGCAGGCCGTGGCGGATCGCCAGACCCAGCGTTTGCCAGACACCGATATCGGCTGGCAACGACTGGCCTATGCCATGGGGTTCAGTGAGCGTAGCCGGTTCGAGCGAAAGCTGTCGAAAGTGCGTGAACAGGTTCGTGTTCACTTCGACCAGGTGGTGGCAGACCCGGAGCGCAATGGCGACAGCCACATCGAAGTTGACGACGACCTGAACGATCTCTGGCTCGGCCGTCTTGATGAGACGCAGGCACTGGAACGGCTCGGCAACCTTGGCGTCAGCGAACCGCAAGCGGTTCTGGCGCAGCTGGCGCAGTTCCGTGATGGTCGGGCGGTTGGCAACATGCAGGCCATTGGCCGCGAACGTCTTGATCGCCTGATGCCGTTACTGATCGAGGCGCTGGGCAATCAGGGTGAGGGCGAAGTCACCTGTACTCGCCTGCTCGGCTTTCTTGAGGCGGTATTGCGGCGTTCGGCCTATATTGCCCTGCTGGTGGAAAATCCGCTGGCGCTGGGGCAGTTGGTCAAGCTGTCAGCGGCCAGCCCCTGGATCAGTGATCAGCTCACCCGTCACCCGGTGCTGCTCGACGAGTTGCTCGACGTGCAGACCCTGTATGCGCCGCCCGGCCGCGCCGAGCTGGACGACGAATTACGTCAGCTGTTGCTGCGCTTGCCGGCGGAGGATCTCGAGCAACAGATGGAAGCGCTGCGTAATTTCAAGCAGGCCCATCTGCTGCGCGTGGCCGCCTCGGAAGTCACCGAGGTGCTGCCGCTGATGAAGGTCAGCGATTACCTGACCTGGCTGGCGGAATCGATTCTGAATGAAGTGGTCTGGCTGGCCTGGAAGCCGCTGGTGGAGAAACATGGCCGGCCGGAGCGAGCCGATGGCAGTGTCTGTGATCCGGATTTCGTGGTGGTCGGCTACGGCAAGCTCGGCGGCATCGAGCTTGGTCACAACTCGGATCTGGATCTGGTATTTCTCCATGATGCCTCGGCCGACGGCATGACCGATGGCGACAAGCCGGTGGCCAACGAGCAGTTCTTTGCCCGACTGGGCCAGCGCATCATCCATATCCTCACCACCCGGACCATGAGTGGCCAGCTCTACGACGCCGATATGCGTCTGCGGCCTTCCGGGGCTTCCGGCCTGCTGGTCAGCTCGATGACCGCGTTCGAGCGTTACCAGAGTGAGCAGGCCTGGACCTGGGAGCATCAGGCGCTGACCCGGGCCAGAGCGGTGGCCGGCTGTCAGCGGGCTGGCAAGGTCTTCGAGGAGATCCGCCACAAGGTGCTGTGCCAGAGCCGCGATGAAGTGAAACTGAAGCAGGATGTGCTGGAGATGCGTGAGCGCATGCTCAGCCAGCTGGAGTCCCCCGGGGACGGCATGTTCGACCTGAAACGCAGCCCCGGAGGTATCGTTGATATCGAATTTATGGTGCAATACGGCGTTCTCAGATGGGCTCCCCGCTTCGGTGAACTGACCCGGTACACCGACAACATGCGCTTGCTGGAAACCCTGGCAGCGCTTGATCTGATGCCGGCTGCGGACGCCGGCCTGCTTCGCGAGGCGTATCTCGCCTGCCGCTCTGCCGCCCACCGGCTGGCGTTGCGCAAGGAACCCGCCGTGGTCCCCGAGGCCCGGTTTCGCGAACTCAGCGAGGGGGTCCGCGCCATCTGGAAAACCTGGTTCGACTTGTAGGAGCGGCATGCCTGCCGCAAACATTGCTGATTATTTGAGGGTGTAGCCATGTCGATGGCAGATCGTGATGGTGTTATCTGGCTGGATGGTGAACTGGTTCCCTGGCGTGATGCTAAAGTACATGTGCTGACGCACACGCTGCACTATGGCATGGGTGTATTTGAAGGCGTGCGGGCTTATGCCACTGATAAGGGTGCCTGTATTTTCCGTCTGCGCGAGCACACTGATCGCCTGTTCAATTCCGCCCACATCATGAACATGAAGATCCCGTTCAGCAAAGACGAGATCAATGCGGCACAGCTGGCAGCTGTGCGTGAAAACAGTTTGCCGTCCGCCTACATGCGGCCGATGGTATTTTTTGGCAGCGAAGGCATGGGCCTGCGCGCGGCCAACCTGAAAGTGCATGTCATGGTCGCGGCCTGGGAGTGGGGCGCCTATCTCGGTCCGGAAGCGATCGAGAAAGGCATCAAAGTGCGTACCAGCTCTTACACCCGGCACCATGTCAACATCAGCATGTGCAAGGCCAAGGCAAATGGTCACTACATCAACTCCATGCTGGCACTGAATGAAGCCTTGTCGGTGGGGTGTGATGAAGCGCTGCTGCTGGACCCGGAAGGTTATGTGGCTGAGGGTAGTGGCGAGAACATTTTCGTCATCAAGGACGGCATTCTCTACACTCCGGAGCTGACGTCCTGTCTTGACGGCATCACCCGCAAGACACTGATTCAGCTGGCTGAAGAAAACGGCTTCAAGGTGATCGAGAAGCGCATCACCCGCGATGAAGTCTATATCGCTGATGAAGCCTTCTTCACTGGCACGGCCGCAGAAGTCACGCCGATTCGCGAGCTTGATGGCCGCGCCATCGGTGAGGGCAAGCGTGGCCCGATCACCGAAAAGCTGCAGACCATTTATTTCGATCTGGTCCGCGGCAAGCTGGAAAAGTACAACCACTGGTTGTCACCGGTTAAGGGCTGATGAAACAGGCACTGCAACTGGCGTTCTACCGGCTCGCTGCCAAGGGGTTTGTTCCCGCCAGCTGGTTCGAGCCGGACCTGCCGCCGGTAGAGAAGCGGGCGGCCCGTGAGGGCCGCCTGAGTCTTGAGGTGGTCAGTCACTGCTGGAACTATTCCCATTTTCTGGTTTACCAGCTCAGCTCGCTGGTGTGTTATCCGCCTCGTGATATTGATGTCACGATGACAGTTTTCTATGCGCCGGAAGATGAAAAAACCGCCCGCCTGCTGGAATTCTTCTCCACCCAGTCTGTGCCAGGCGTGCACTGGAACTGGCGGCCGCTGCCGAAGCAGAAGCTGTTTCGTCGTGGCATCGGCCGTAATCTGGCAGCGCTGGAAACGAAAGCGGATTGGGTCTGGTTTACCGACTGTGATCTGATGTTCCGCGAGGGGTGTCTCGATACCCTGGCGAAGTTACTGCAGGGTCGGCGTGACGCGCTTGTGTTTCCTGAAGATGAACACTGCACCGATCTGCTGGAAGAAGATAATCCGATGCTGAAAGCGGCTGCCGGTGAAGAGCAGGTGCTGGATATCGATACCTCGGAGTTCGTTACATTTCATCCGTCGCGTGCCACCGGGCCGCTGCAGATTGCCCATGGCGATGTCTGTCGGGCGGTGGGCTATTGCCGCAATATCCCTCTTTACCAGACGCCGGTGGAAAGCTTCGCCAAGTGCCATGAAGACCGCGCGTTTCGCTGGCTGCTGCGCAGCCCGGGAGTGCCGCTACCAATTCCGGGTGTGTACCGCATTCGACACATCAAGAAAGGCCGCTACAGCGGTAGTGAGACGGACACCCGGATGAGAACATGGCTGAGGGTCATGCAGGCGCGTCGCCGTGATCCTCAGGAACGTAAGTCGTAACGCTATTACCGGGGACGTTGATGCTGTTCTGTATCTTTTCTTTCAATCGCGGTCAGTTCCTGCGGAACTGTGTCCAGAGCATCGAGCGTTCGGCGCCTCACGCCAGAATCGCTGTTTTCGACGACAACAGCTATGACGACTTCACTCGCGAAGTGCTTGAAGATATCTCCCGCCGCCATACAGTGCTGCAGCCGGGGAAAACCTCCACGCACAAGCTGGGCGGACTTTACGGCAATATGCAGTCGGCGCTGGAGTATGCCAGAGATGAGCAGCTGGTCTGCTTTATTCAGGACGACATGCAGGTGGTACGGCAGATCTCCGAGCAGGAGGTGGAGGACATCCATGGCATATTTGCAGCCGATCCTGAGCTTGCGTTTATCCAGCCCTGCTTTCTCAAGGGGTGTAATCGCGCCCGTGATGTCGCCACGCTGCAATATGACGCCGACAAAAAGGCCTATTTCCGCAAGGATACCTCCCAGAGTGCCGGGCGCCATTTCTCTGCGGTACTGATTACAAAGCCCGCAAGGCTGCTGGAAAAGAACTGGGTGTTTGCCAGATCTGAACCGGAGAATGACCTGCAAGCCCGGCAGCTGTTTGGCAAGATGGGGCATCTTTACGCTCCAATTGCTATGTGGCTGCCGGAGGTTCCGGCCTATCGAGGGAAAAAGAAGACGTTTGCCTTGCGCTGGGCTGAGAAGAAGCGAGGCGTCGGATTCTATCCGTTTGAAATGCTCTCTGAGGTAGAGCTTGATGCTCTGGTATTGAGGTCCCCTAACGTACTGCCTGTGGCGGAAGATTTCCTGAGGTGCTCGAACGATACCCTGCCAAAGCCATGGATGTACTATCCCCTGCAGGGCAGTAAGTGGCTAAAGAAGCTGAATATTCTTGAGCTTGCCATTGATAGGGCCTTGCGTCGTTCGACGGTGAAGCGCAACGGCTGAGTAACTCAGATGTTTTAGGGTGGTGAAAGCGATGAGTAAGGCGACAAGCTATTTATCCTGCCTGGTGGCACCGCTGGCCTCCCGCAACATACTTTTCCTTGCGAAGCAGAGAAGGGCGCGTGTTGTAGTGCCTTTGCTTCGTGCTCATCTCTGGATATTCTACCGCATCAGCCTCACAGATATTGCCGCTCAGCAGGGCCGCAAGCAGAGAGAGAGTCCTGTTGGACTGGGTGAGAATATCGTCAAAGCTCTCGGCTGCCTCGGATTCCTGGCGTTTTGCAACCACGAGCTGGGAGTGCTGAAATCCGATGATGAAATCAGAATGCAGGCGACTTATGACAGCAAATATTCGTCAGGGTCGGCAACGGTTGATGAGAAGCTGGTAGCTGTTGTCGGTGGCCGGAGCGTGGCCATTGTCGGACCATCCCGAGGCAGAGAGAATCAGGCCGAGATTGATGGCTTCGATGTAGTAATAAGAATCGGCTACTCTGGTCCTGATAGCCTCCCGGCTAATACAGGGCAGCGTTGTGATGCTTCTTTCTATGCAATACACAAGATCGAGAGTCTGGTTGAGTCTGGCAGTTATGACAGCCTGCGAGGCCTGAAGCTGGCGGTTCTGCTCCCTGGCATGGAGCGTGATTACTACTATGAGATGTTGCTTCAGGGTGGTGTAAGTCCGGGTAGCATTGCCATGGCTGTTGCGCCCGAGCTTCCGATATCGTCAGCAAACGCGCTGGTTGCGACTTTGTATAACTGCGTTCAATGCAGGCCAAACAGGATCAAGGTATTTAACGCTGATCTCTTTCTTAGCAAGGCATACCCGAGCGGCTACATTGCTAATAAGAGGACTGTGCGAAACGAAGGCTCCTGGAGCTATGAAGACAAGGGTATGTGCAAGTCCTTCTCGCTCAACCATAATCCGGCGGAGCAACTTGAGCTATACAAGCACTACTACTTCAGGAAGGAAATTGAAGTCGATGCTCGTCTGGCCGAGATACTGGAAATGTCGGTTGATGACTATGTTCTTCAGCTTGATCAGCTATATGGCTTGCCCTTGAGGGCGCAGCTTGGCTTGCTTTAGGCCTGCGTAAGACCGCGTCGCCGTCTAACTTATCCCGGCCAGATAATTTTCAACCTTTCTGATGTCATCCGGTACATCAACTGCAATGGATGATACGGAGGTCTCGGTCATCTTGATCTTCAAGCCCATGTCGGCAAACCGCAGTAACTCAATATCCTCAAACTGTTCATTTAGAGTTTTTTGCTCACGACTGGCGAAAAGCTCTAGCGCACTTCTGGTGTATCCATACACGGGTATCTGCTGCTTGAAAACAGATTTCAGTGAGGACTTCGAATAAGGTACGGGAAGTCGTGACATATACATGAGTTCGTCAACTTCATTGGTGATGACTTTCACAATCGTATTGCTGTTAATCTCGTTCTCATCAGTTATGTACTTATAGAGATTGTAGGCCGCATACTTGGTGCCATGTGCCTCATACAGCCTGAGTATCTGGTCAATACTGTAGGGGTCGATGACCGGCT
>JBFHPX010000063.1:0-10598 GCA_041592575.1 Alcanivoracaceae bacterium | reverse complement strand
GGTGCAGGCTGGCGCCACCGGCCTTTACGCCGAGCCGTCGGTGTCGGCAGAGCAGAAGGAACTGGCCGGACAGATTCTTGGCAGCGTCGGCCTGACCTTCTGGTTCGATGAAGAGAAGGCGCTGGACGCCGTCACCGCCGTGTCCGGCTCCGGCCCGGCCTATTTCTTCCTGCTGATGGAAAGCATGATCGAAGCCGGCCGCAAGCTCGGCCTTGATGACCACACCGCCCGCCAGCTGGTCCTGCAGACCGCCTGGGGCGCCGCCCAGCTGGCCATTACCAGCGAAGCCGGCCCGGATGTGCTGCGCCAGCAGGTCACCTCACCCGGCGGCACCACCGCCGCAGCCCTGAATGTGTTCGAGGACGGCGGCTTCCGGGCACTGGTGGACAGCGCACTGGCGGCCGCCCGACGTCGATCGGAAGAACTGGCCGGCTGATCTGCTATCATCGCTGCCATCTTTTTCCCGGAGGCTGTTCATGAATCCGCAGGGCGCGTTTCTGTTTTTGCTCGGTTTTGTTATCGACCTGTATATCTTTCTGGTGCTGACCCGGTTTCTGCTGCAGCTGGTGCGAGCCGATTTCTATAACCCGGTGTCGCAGTTCGTGGTTAAAGCCACCAATCCGATCCTGATGCCGCTGCGCAAGATTATCCCCGGCTACGGCGGCATGGATGTCGCCGCGCTGGTGGCGGTGGTGGCCCTGATCGTCTTCAAGCTGGTGCTGGTCAGCCTGCTGGCCATGGGTGCACTGCGCTTCAGCCCGCTGCAGCTGCTGGTGGTGACGGTGACCGAACTGGCCCGGCTGCTGCTGGACTACCTGTTCTGGACCATCATCCTGCGCATCATTCTCAGCTGGGTGTCGCCGGACCCGCGCAATCCGGTGGTGCAACTGGTGGGGCAAATCACCGAACCGGTGATGGCGCCGGCGCGCAAGCTGCTGCCGCCCATGGGCGGGCTGGATCTGAGCCCGATCATCGTGCTGCTGGCGATCCAGTTCATCCAGATTCTGTTTGGCCTTTGAGCCCGATCCGCCGCGACGGTGACGACTGGCTGCTGGACTGCTGGTTGCTACCGCGCGGCGGCCGCGATGCCTTTATCGGCCTGCATGACGATGCCCTGAAGATCCGCATTGGCGCCCCGCCGGTGGACGGCGCCGCCAACCAGGCATTGATCCGTTTCATCGCCGCCGAGTTCGGCGTCAGCAAATCCAGCGTGGTCCTCGAGAGCGGCCAGACCAGCCGGCGCAAACGGCTGCGCGTCCGCGCTGCCAGCGCCCTGCCCGCCAGCCTTGCCGGATTCATTGCAGGCGCCTTACCCCGCCTTTAGACTTGCCGCACTTTCACCTGCATTGAGCGTCATGCCTGACTCGATACCCGCCGACTCCGTTGGCCTGGTTACTCCGACCAGCCTGCAGTTCACCCAGCCGCTCGAGCTCGAATGCGGCCGGCGCCTCGATGCCTATGAGCTGGTCTATGAGACCTACGGCTCCCTGAACAAGGCCCGCTCCAATGCCGTGCTGATCTGCCATGCCCTGTCCGGCCACCACCACGCCGCCGGCTACCACAGCATGGACGACAAGCGCCCGGGCTGGTGGGACACCGCCATCGGGCCTGGCAAAGCCATTGATACCAATAGGTTTTTTGTTGTCGCCCTGAACAATATCGGCGGCTGCCACGGCTCCACCGGCCCCTCCTCCATCAACCCGGCCAACGGCCAGCCCTGGGGACCTGACTTTCCGATGGTGACGGTGCGCGACTGGGTTAACAGCCAGGCCCGCCTCGCCGATGCCCTTGGCATCGAGCAGTGGGCGGCGGTGATCGGCGGCAGCCTCGGTGGCATGCAGGCGCTGCAATGGGCGATCGACTATCCGGACCGGGTGCGCCATGCCGCGGTGATTGCCTCGGCACCGAAACTGTCGGCACAGAATATTGCCTTTAACGAGGTGGCGCGTCAGTCGATCCTGACCGACCCGCATTTCCACGGTGGCCGCTACTACCTGCACGACACCTATCCGCGTCAGGGGCTGATTCTGGCGCGCATGGTCGGGCACATTACTTACCTTAGCGAAGACGCGATGCGCGCCAAGTTTGGCCGCGATTTGCGTGCCGGAAAATTCCATTTCGGTTTTGATGTCGAGTTTCAGGTGGAATCCTACCTGCGCCATCAGGGCGAAACCTTTTCGCGCAACTTCGACGCCAACACCTATCTGCTGATGACCAAGGCGCTGGATTACTATGATCCGGCCCGGGATTTCGACAACGACCTGGAAGCGGCACTGAAGCAAACCCGGTGCCGTTTTCTGGTGATGTCGTTCACCACTGACTGGCGCTTTGCGCCGCAGCGCTCGGAAGAAATCGTCAATGCGCTGGTCCGTGTCGGCCGCAATGTCAGCTACGCGGAAATTGATACCGACAAGGGCCACGATGCGTTTCTGGTGGACATTCCCGAGTACCTGAAACTGTTCGGCGCTTATATGCATCGTGTTGCCGTGGAGGTGAATGATGCTGCGTCCTGATCTGGAGATTATCCGTACCTGGATCCCTGATGACACACGGGTGCTGGATCTTGGCTGTGGCGACGGCCAGTTACTGGAGAATCTGCGCGACACCAGGAATGTTCACGGTTACGGCCTGGAGATCGATCAGGACAATATCGCCGCCTGTTTCGAGCGCGGCGTGAATGTGATTGAGCAGGACATTGACGAAGGGCTGGGCAACATCCAGGACAAGCGCTTTGATTATGTGGTGATGACGCAGGCGTTGCAGGCGGTACATCGCCCGGATCTGGTGTTGTCGGAAATGTTGCGGGTTGGTCGGGAGGCGATTGTCACCTTCCCGAATTTTGGCCACTGGAAGGTGCGCGGCTACCTGTTCTTCAAGGGACGGATGCCGGTCTCCCCCACTCTGCCGCATCAGTGGTACAACACGCCGAACATTCATCTTTGCACAGTGAATGATTTTGAGGCCCATTGCCGTGAGCGCGGGTATCGGATTCTGCAGGCGATGGTGGTGGATCGGCATCACGAGATCGGGCCGATGACGCGGGCGATGCCGAATCTGTTTGGTGAGATTGCGTTGTTCAGGGTAACGAGATAGCCAAGCGCCCTTAGTGAACATCCCGGCGGCAGCACCTGTTCAGGCTGGCCGCCTCGCATCCTGCTATTTGCAGACAATTTCGCTTTTGCTCTCTCGAAGGCTTCGCCATGAAAAAAATTGTTCTCGCCTCCGGCAACAAGAAGAAAATCGCCGAGCTGCAGGAAATTCTCGGGCAGTTCGGCATGCAGGTGATTCCGCAAACCGAGTTCGATGTGCCGGAAGCGGAAGAGACCGGCCTGACCTTTGTCGAGAACGCCATTCTGAAAGCACGCAACGCCGCAAGGCATACCGGGCTACCGGCGATAGCCGATGACTCGGGCATCGAAGTCGATGCATTGCATGGCGCGCCGGGGATTTATTCGGCGCGCTTTTCCGGCGAGGGTGCCACCGATGTGCGCAATAATGCGCTGCTGGTGGAGAAGCTGCGTGACGTGCCAGAAAGTGAGCGCACTGCGCGGTATCGGGCGGTGATCGTGATGATGCGCCATGCCGATGACCCGACGCCGGTGATTGCGCAGGGCAGTTGGGAAGGGCGGATTGTACTGAAGCCGCAAGGCGAGGGCGGGTTTGGTTATGATCCGCATTTTCTGATTCCCGAGCTGGGTAAAACAGCAGCACAGTTGTCGGCGGCGGAGAAGCACGCGCTGAGTCATCGCGGCAATGCCATTGCCGAGCTGGTGAAGCAACTTTGATCCCTCTGTCGCTCTACATTCATGTGCCCTGGTGCGTGCGCAAATGTCCGTACTGCGATTTCAATTCGCACGAGCGCGGTGACATTCCGGAGCAGGCCTATCTGGCGGCGCTGATTGAAGATATCAGCGCAGATCTGCATCAGGTGGCCGGGCGACGGATTGAAACCGTGTTTATCGGCGGCGGCACGCCGAGCCTGATGTCCGGGGATTTTTATCAGACATTGTTCAGCGAGATCCGCCAGCGAATAGAGATTGCGGCGGATGCAGAAATCACGCTGGAAGCGAATCCGGGCACGCTGGAGCAGGGCAGGTTCGAGGCCTACCGCGCCGCCGGGATCAATCGGCTGTCGATTGGCGTGCAAAGTTTTCATCCGGCGCAGCTTCAGGCACTTGGCCGGATTCATGGCAAGGATGAAGCGATCCTTGCCGCTGAAGCAGCACGCCGGGCCGGCTTTGATAATTTCAATCTGGATCTGATGCACGGCTTGCCGGGGCAGGGCAGGGCAGAGGCACTGGCGGATCTGCAGCAGGCCATCGCCCTGAAGCCGACTCACCTGAGCTGGTATGAGCTGACCATCGAGCCAAACACCGCCTTTTACAGCAATCCGCCGGAGCAGCCCGACAGCGACGAGATCGCCGATACCGAGGAGGCCGGCTTCGCCCTGCTGGCCCGGCACGGTTTCGAACGCTACGAGATCTCCGCCTTTGCCCAACCGGGCCGGCGTTGCCGCCACAACCTGAACTACTGGCAGTTCGGCGACTACCTGGGCATCGGCGCCGGCGCCCACGGCAAGCTCACCGGTGCCGATGGCCGGATCCTGCGCTATCAGAAAACCCGGCTGCCGGAACACTATCTGGCCGGCGGCGACCGCAGCCGCCAGCAACGCTGGCTGGAACCGGACGAGCTGCCGATGGAGTACTTCCTGAATACGCTGCGGCTGGTCGAGGGGGCTCCGGCCAGCCTGTTCGAGGCCCGTACCGGGCTACCGCTTGAAGCCGTCGCTGATCCGCTCAAGCAGCTTATAAGTAAGCAATTACTGTCGCCAGAGAGCATTAATATCAAGTGTTCCTCTCTCGGCTTTCGCCACCTGAACCGGGTGCTTGAGGCCTTCTGAGCAGCTACGGCTCAATGGTCCATCCCCTGGTGGCCCATACCCTGATTGATGATCGGCGCCTCGACCTGGGTCCCGGGACGGGTCCCGGACAGACGTAACCCGTTACCCAGATTGCCATCATGGCAATCCAGCGCCTGCTTGATGCAGTTATCCAGCAGCGCCTCCATGATGCTCGGGTGCCAGGCATTGAACCAGTCGCCATGCAACGACAGGCCGCCGGGCTGCAGGGCGCTGACCTCGTACATATCCGACGCCAGCCGCCAGCCGGCACTGGAGCGCGCCAGCGGGTGGGTGAACTCCGGTTTGACGCCGAACGCGAGGTGGTAACTGACCCGCACCAGCGGCACCGGATGGCTGGCCGGGCAGCGGGTCCCCTCCGGGCCGCCTTCGTTGACGGGATAGGCCATATGGCTGCGGTGGTCGGCGGAGTCGAGATTCTCACCATCCCAGCAGCTTGGAAAAAACAGGTCGAGCCGCACCCGGTCAGGCTCCTCGCACTCCGGAATCGAGGCGCTGAACAGCGGATTACTGGCATCGTCCGACTCCCAGGTCTGGCAGTGCCAACGGGCAATGGCGGCATCCTGAGTCTCGCCGGGGCGCGTGCCGGGATCACCGGCAATCATCCGCAATCCCGGCGGGATCGGCTGAATACTCTGCAGGTCGTCAACCCCGGCGGAGTAGTAAAACACCTCGTGGGCGACGTCATCGTTGCCCACCACCGCTGGCACCACCTGCCAGGCCGGCTCACCCTGATCATCCAGCAGGCGCTCACCAGTGGTCTGGTCGTAGACCGGCGCCAGCAGCGCCGGCATCCAGTAGGAGCTCAGATTGAGCAGATTGCCCTGACAGCTCGACTCCCCCTCGGTGTAAAGCGACAGCATGGTGGTCTGTTCATCCACCACGGTGTTGCCATAAAAGCGATGCAAATGGGCCGCGTCGGTCTGGCCGGGAAATACGATCGGGTCGTTGTAACTGCTATGGGCAAAGTCGCAATTGATCCGGAAGATGCCGCGCCAGCTTTGTGCATCCACCGGGCTGGGGGAAACGTTGGTGGCGACCAGATCCGCATGGCCGCTTGCCAGCACATCGGACACGGTCCAGTGGTGATTGACGGTTTCACCGAATTCGCCGGAATCGGCAACCGCGCGCACCCGCAATACATGATTGCCAATGCTCAGGGCGGGATCGAATAGTGGTGATGCACAAGGGGAAAAATCCGCCCCGTCCAGTGCGCACTCATAGCCTCCGGCGTCTTCCGCGGTGAAGCGGAAATAGGCGTAGCGCAGATCCGTGATCGGCGCCGGCGCCGACGCCATGACAACCTCGAGATTGCCCGGCGCGGAAGGCTCGGCTGTGCCGCCGCCACCGCCGCAGGCAGCAAGCAGGCCGATGACAAGAAAAAACGCCCGATCCGCTTTAGCCGATAATGTTTTCACCTGTCCGCCCCTGCTCATTGAAAGCCGTTTGCCAATCTGTCATGGCCACACTAGCGATCAATATTTCAGGCAATGTGCAAGAAAAGCGGAACCGGAGAAGTCCTCAGCGCGGGTTCTGGATAAAGAAATCGATCAGCTTGCGGCCGGTTTCCATATTCGCGTAGCAGACGATCCAGCTGTTGTATTCATTGGCGGCGTGACAATGCCCGAACAGTGGCAACGTACTGCCGCTGTGGCGGATGGTTTCCAGCTTGCGGCCGTTAGCGGTAAAGCGCAGGTGGTGGTGGCGGCCCTTGCGTTGCAGGCCGCTCCAGGTAAATACCCAGTTCGGCTTCGAATAGCCCGGATCATTGACGATCGCCCGGGTGCTGACGCCGCCCTGCGCCAGGAACGCCGCTTCAGCCTCGGCAATGCCATTCGGCGCGGCGAAATCGCCGTCACCGATGATCAGCATCATCGGCTTGTCGATGGCGCACTCAAGGTCCATGCCACCCACGGCGTAGCTGGCAAACAGTTGACTGCTACCGATATCGCAGTAGAACGCGTTAGCCGTCTTGCCGCCGCGGGAGAAGCCGTACATGTGGGTGCGATTGGTGTCGACGCGGTAGACATCGATCATGTGATGGATGAAGTAGCGCAGGTTCGGAAGCTCGTTCAGATAGGCGCCGCCGACCACCGACTCAATATCAATGAGCGTTTGCCGGTCGAACAGATCAGTGAGATTCGGCTGCACCACAATAAAAGGTGTCGGCGCGCCAAAGCGGGTCGCCACCCAGCCGTGCTGACGAAGCTTGGTGCCGGCATTCTGCTGGGCGGCATTCATCGACATGCCATGGTTATCAAGAATCAAGCCGCAGCCGCCATTCTCACAGCCGGGCGGCACAGTGACGGTGTAGACCACATCGACACCGTTCACCTCACAACGCACATTCATTGAACCGACGCGACCAAACCAGGACTCCGTAGACACCGGCTTGCCAAGCGGGCAGGACTTCAATGTCAACGGCTGGTTATCCACCAGTGGCAGATAGGCGCTGGCGCTGGTGGTCCAACCGGCGAGCATCGTGCAGACGAGAATCGATATAAGCTTTTTCATGCTGGTCTCCTTTATTGTTATGGCGGCTGGGTGGCTGCCGCGCTTAACCCGGATTCTGAATAAAGAAATCAATCAGCTTGCGACCGGTTTCCATGTTGGCAAAGCAGGTCAGCCAGTTGTTGTAGTCGCTGGTGGGGTGGCAATGGCCAAACATGGGCAGGGTGCTGCCACTGTGGCGGATGGTTTCCATGATCCTGCCGTCAACGGTGAAGCGCATGTGGTGATGACGCCCCTTGCGCTGCAGCCCGCCCCAGGTGAATACCCAGTGCGGCGTCGAATAGCCCGGATCATTGACGATCGTCTTGCTGACCACACCGCTCATGGCCTTGACCTGTGCCTCAGCATTCTTGATAGCGTCCGGATGACCCGAGTCGTCATCGCCGGACAGGATCAGGATTGGCTTGTCCAGAGCGCAGCGGAAATCCTGACCGCCCATGGCATAGCTGGCGAACAGGTCGCGCAGGCCCAGCTCACAGTAGATGGCATTGACGGTATTGCCTCCGCGGGAGAAGCCGTACATATGGGTACGACGGCGATCCACCTTGTAGACGTCATACATGTGCTGGGTGAAGTAGGCGATATTCGGCACCTCGTTGTAATAGGCGCCGCCGGCAAACGAGTCGGTGTCGATAATCTTGTAACGGTCAAACACGTCGGTCAGGTTCGGTTGCACCACAATAAAGGGCCTCGGCGCACCGTAGCGGGTCGCCGTCCAGCCGAACTGACGCAGCTTGGTACCGGCGTTTTCCACGTTCGCGTTCATGGACATGCCATGGTTGTCGAAGATCAGCCCGCAGCCACCTTTCTCACAGCCCGGTGGCACGGTGACGGTGTAGACCACGTCGATATTGTCGATCACACATTTGACGTTGATCGAGCCGATCCGGCCGAACCAGGATTCGGTCGAGACAGCCCTGTCCAGCGGGCACGACCTGGTCGCCAGCGGCTGGTTATCAATCAGCGGCAGATAGGCGCTGGCCATTGAGCTCAGTACTGCCAGGATCAATGCGGCCAGTAGCAGGGTCAGCCTTTTCATCGCGCCTCCTTCTGTTGTTCTCGGACGTGTGGGGCCGTTATGGAACGAAAGTGCAAGCATAAGAACAGGCAGAGCACGTTTTTGGCCAAAACTGGCCCAATTCCCGCCAACAGCTCCTCCGCAGCCGCCTGCCACCCTCGTCCGGAAGCATTAAAGCTTTGTAAAAACACCACCTCCGAACCTTGCTCATTTTATGAACCGGATTCAAAATCGCTCTCCCTTATCGCCACCGATGCAATCCCTATGGCCACTCAGGACCGCAAGGAACGCCAACTCGCTGAACGCGAGCAGCTGTTTCTGAGTGCCGCCCGGGAGCAAATCTGTCAGGACGGCCTGCTCAGCCTGCAGATGGCCAAGGTCGCCCGCGCCTGTGACTACGCCACCGGCACCCTGTACCAGCATTTTGCTTCGAAAGAAGACCTATTTGTCGCGATCTGCAGCGAACTGGTAGATAAAAGAGTCGAGATATTCAATCGCCTGGTGACCTGGAACGCCCCCACCCGCGAGCGCATCTTTGGCATCGCTGTCGGCGACATCATCTTTGCCCACCATTACCCGGAACATTTCCGGCTGGCCCAGTTCGTGTTTACCGAGGTGGTCTGGCAGGCCGCTTCGGCCAAGCGCCGCCAGCAGCTGCTGGAAACCAGCAAGCCGATGGGCGATGCGGTGCAACGGATTATTGAAGACGCAGTGGCCGCCGGCGACCTCGACCCGCACGGCCGGCCGCTGCTGGAAATGACCCTTGGCCAGTGGACCATGACGCTGGGCATGCACAACCTCGTTCACGCCGAGGGGGTGCTGGAGCTCTATAACCTGCGCGACCCGTACCGGATGCTGCTGCGCCAGCTCAATGCCCTGCTTAACGGCCTTGGCTGGCAGCCGCAGCAGGACCCGTTTGATGAACCGGCGCTGGAAGCCCTGGTGCAACGTATTCAGGGCAATGTATTTGCCGATCTGTGCGAGAACGGCTGTGACGACAAACCGTAGGAGCGGCCGATCGGCGGCTCCTGCAGAAGATTTTGACGATTTACGGAAACGAGGAACTGTCCCATGAGTAAACGCATGATCCTCATGCTGGTGGCTTGCGCCGTGGTGTTCGGGCTGGTGTTCGGGCTGAAGGGCTTTCTGAGCTTCGGTATGAACCAGTTCTTTGACAACATGCCGATGCCGCCTGCCACCATCACCGCCACCGAAGCAAAATCGGATGAGTGGGTGCTGGCGCTGGACGCGGTCGGCACGGTGCGGGCGGTCAACGGTGTAGAAGTCACCACCCAGGTCGCCGGCGAAGTGGATAAGATCCATTTCAACTCCGGTGACGAAGTCAGGGCAGGCGCCGCACTGGTGTCGCTGGATGCGCGTACCGACAGCGCTCAGTTGAAGGCACTGGAAGCCGCGGCGCGTCTTGCCGAGCAGGAGTACGAACGATTCCAGACCCTGTTCAAACAGGGCTCGATTTCCCGTTCCGAACTGGACCGCCGGCAAAGCGAGCGTGATCAGGCCATCGCCACGGCCAACGCACAACGCGAGCGCGTTGCACAAAAAACCATTCGCGCACCGTTCAGCGGCAAACTTGGCATTCGACAGGTCGACCTTGGCCAGTACCTGAATCCGGGCAACGCCGTGGTCACCCTGCAGCAACTGAATCCGATCTACGTCAACTTCTCGTTGCCGGAGCGCGATCAGTCCCTGCTGAAGCCTGGTCTCGCCGTGCGCGCCACCCTGAGCGCCATGCCGGACGATGTGTTCACCGGTGAAATTTCGGCGATTGAACCGGGCGTCGATTCAACCACCCGTAACTTCAATGTTCAGGCCACCTTCCGTAACGATGAACAGAAGTTGCGTCCGGGCATGTTTGCCCGCATCAGCATCCGTCTGGCGAATTCCGAGCAGGTGGTGGTGGTGCCCCGTACAGCAATTCAGTTCGCGCCCTATGGCAACTCGGTTTACGTGATTACCGAGAAAGAAGAAACCGCGGAGCAGGGCGCTGACAGTGAAAGCGAGAGCGCCGAAGAGAACAAAGAGCCAACCCTGATCGTCAAGCGTCGCTTCGTCAAAACCGGCAGCGAGCGCGGCGATCTGGTCGCCGTCATCGATGGCCTGAAGGCAGGCGAGCGTGTCGCCACCAGCGGC
>JBFHPX010000062.1:0-10600 GCA_041592575.1 Alcanivoracaceae bacterium | reverse complement strand
GATGGCTCGCCCTCATTTGAGCCGAGCATCACCGCAGGTCTTTACAGCGCCGCTGGACTGATCAAGCCAAGCGGGGACTATGAAGGCTTCCTGATCATTGCTCAGACGATGGTGGACAATGCTGATCCTATCAACTTCGCCACCACTATCGTTGGCAATGGCACTCCGATAATGATGCAGACCGTGATGGGCGATCCATCCGATAACTTCTCCTGCATTATCAACGGCAGCGGCTGCCCGGATCAGGTAGTACCCAATAACGTCTTTGGTACAAGCTTTGCTCCGGCCTGGGGTCTGGTTGCCCAAACCGGTCAGACCAGCTTCACCGCCAATCAGAACTTCATCACTACTCCTGTGGCGCTTGCCGGTTCTGATCCGCTGGCGCAGGGCACCGGCTTCCTGGCTATCGCAACAGCGGTTCAGCAGGGTTTGACGGCTGCACTTGGGATTGGTCCGGTTGCTGTCGACGCGGGCACCCTGCCTGCCACGGCGATAACCTTCAAGGGCCTGGCATTGCCGACAGTAACCTCCTGCGGTGCGACCGGTGGCGGTGTGGTTCGTTTCACTACCGGCTCGCACAGCTCGTTGCTGACCCCGGCAGGCAGCTTGGGCGCGACCCAGTATCTGGCGGTTACCCAGACGATGCAGAGTCAGGTTGCCGGCTTCCTGGTGAGTGATGGTGCCGTGATTCCTGCGGATGCCAACGGTGTCGTGTTCGACCCCGCTATGGTGACTGCATCGCAGGCGACATGCGCACCGTAATGGTTCTGGTGTAGAAAGTGGCAGAGGCCGGCTGAGCCGGCCTCTGTCGTTTGGTGAGATTGGTACTAAATAGTCTGCCTGTGTTATGCAGGTCACACTGTAATAGTGGTTATTCGGGAATTGTCATGAAAAAACTAATTCTGCGTCTTGGCGCTATCCTGCTGGTTCCGGGGTCTTTGACGGCGGCTCAAGTCATCGCGCCGAATGCTCCTCTTTTGACAGCCAATGTCTACCTGGATGTGGCGCGCGCCGGCACCCGTGTTGTCGCGGTGGGGGATCGCGGTTCAATTATTTACACCGATGACGAAGGCACTAACTGGCGGAAAGCGGAAAGTCCGACTGGCGTTCTGTTGACGGCGGTGTGTTTTTCCGACTCTCGCAACGGCTGGGCGGTGGGTCACGATGCCGTGGTGGTGGGAACCCGTGATGGCGGATCCACCTGGCAGGTTCAGTACTCTGATGTGCTCAGAGCGGGTGAAGAAGCTGATGATGCTCTGGCGGAGCAGGATGACTTCTCCGACGAAGATTACAGCGATGATTATTACGACGAAGACTACGATGACTTCGCCGATGAGGAGCTGGCTCAGGACACCAGCGGTGCGCCGTTGCTGGACATTGCTTGCATCAGCAAGGATCGCGCGGTGGCCGTGGGTGGCTACGGCTATCTGCTGGAGACAGCTAACGGTGGCAAAAGCTGGGCAAAAGTTCTCGACCGTATGGATAACGAGAATGGCTGGCACCTGAATGCCATTGCCCACCTGCCGGGCACGAATACGCTGATTGCCGCTGGCGAAAAAGGGCTGCTGTTCCGCTCCCGTGACAATGGTCTGTCCTGGAAGTCCTTGGGGAGTCCTTACGACGGGTCCTTCTTCGGCGTGACTGCGATGAAGGATGGCAGCGTAGTTGCCTATGGCCTTCAGGGGAATCTCTGGATTACCCGGGATCAGGGTGACAGCTGGCGTCAGGTGCCGACCGGTGTGACTCGCGGCATTAATGATGCTGCTCAGTTGGACGACGGGACTTTGATGCTTGTTGGCGGGGCTGGCGTTGTGCTGATCAGTCGTGACGCCGGTAACAGTGTTGCCCTGCAGTATCTGCAAGACCGTGAATCGGTCTCCGCTGTTTTGCCGCTGACTGGCGGTGAGCTGGTCATGGTCGGCGATGCCGGCATCCGTGTGAAAAACGATATTCGCTGAGGGCACTCCGATGGGTAATGCATTTTCCAGAGCTGTTTCCCGGGGACTGTTTTCAGTTCGGCCGGTCATTTTGCTGTTGTTCGCAGCGGCAACCGTGTTTCTGGGATATCAAGCCAGCCAGATCACGGTAAATACTGATGTGCGCAAGATGGTTCCACTGCAGCATCCGTACATCCAGAATTTTCTTGAGCACCAGAGCGACATCGATCTGGGTAATGATGTTCGCATCATTGTTTCCGATACCCGCCATGACGACATCTTCAATGATGAGTACATGCAGGTACTGAAGCTTATCACTGACGATGTGTTCTCGCTTCCCGGTGTTGACCCATCGCGGATCAGCTCTCTGTGGACTCCCGATGTCCGTTGGAATGAAGTCACGGAGGAGGGCTTTCAGGGCGGCGAAGTCATTCCTGGTGATTACGATGGTAATCAGGTTTCGCTGGATTTGCTGCGCACCAACGTGCTGCGTTCAGGCCAGGTAGGCAGGCTGGTGGCGGATGATTTCCGCTCCAGTATCGTTCATGCCAACTTGCTTGACGTGCTGTCGGAAGGTTCGGAGATTGATATTCCGACGCTGGCAGCTTCGTTGGAAGAGATCCGTACCCGCTACGAAAGCGAGTACCCGTTTATTCGCATTCATATCGTTGGTATCGCCAAGAAGGTCGGCGATGTGATGGCGGCTGCGCAGGAAGTGGCGACATTCTTCTTCGTCATTCTTGCGCTGACGGCGGTGCTGCTGCTGATCGATACCCGTTCGTTACGTAGCTCCTTCGCTGTCGTGACATGCTCTTTTATCGCGGTAATCTGGCAGCTGGGTATCGTCACCATGCTGGGCTTCACCATTGACCCTTATTCAATGCTGGTGCCATTTCTGGTATTTGCCATCGCTGTGAGTCATGGTGTGCAGATCGTCAATGGATTCCTGAACAATCTGGCGGGCGGTCTGGGTCCTCGGGAGGCCGCGCTGGCAACCCTGACGGTGCTGGTGGTGCCGGGAAGTGTGGCGCTGGTCAGTGACGCGATCGGCTTCCTGACGCTCTACATGATCGATGTCGGAGTGATTCGTGAGCTGGCGCTGTCTGCCAGCGTCGGTGTCGCGGTGGTCATTCTGACCAATCTTGTCATTGTGCCGATCGTGCTCTCTTACATTGGCTCTGGACAGAAGGCGGTGGACAAGGTTGTCAGTCATTCCCAGTCTGATGGTCCGTTGGCAACGATTTTTGCCCGCTTTACCCGTCCAGGAATGGCAGCTATATCCATCCTGATCGCAGTGATCGGTTATGGCGCGGGTATCTGGTACAGCAAGGATCTGAAAATCGGCGATCTGGATGTTGGCGCGCCGGAGCTTTGGCCGGACCCTTGTGTCGAGAAAGAGTGTGAGCGTGGTTACAAGCCGAAAGATCGCTATCGCTATAACCATGACACCAACGTGCTGGTTTCCAACTACAGCGTCAGTGCCGATGTGCTGGTGGTGATGGGGGTAACACCGCCGGAAGCCTGCAACACTTACGACGCCATGATGAAAGTGGACGATCTCTCCTGGAAACTGCGCAATGTCAGCGGCGTCCAGGATGTTGTGTCGATTGCATCAGTCACCAAGCTGATCAATGCCAACATGAACGAGGGCAGCCTGAAGTGGGCGGCGGTGTCGCGTGACCAGTTTGCGCTGAACAACGCCATGCGGTTTATGCCGTCTTCGATGTTCAATCTTGATTGCAGCCTGACACCGATTTATGTGTTTCTGGATGACCACAAGGCGGAGACGTTGGACCGGGTCACCGGAGTGGTCGAAAAGTACATCGACAAGAACAACGAGAAAGACATTATCGAGTTCAAGCTGGCGTCCGGTAATGCCGGTGTTGAGGCGGCCACCAACCAGACCATCGAGGCCAGCCAGTACCCGATGCTGGCACTGGTCTACGGCGTCGTCATCGTACTCTGTCTGATGGCGTTCCGTTCGATCCGTGGTGTTCTGTGTATCATTATCCCGCTTGGTCTGACGTCGGTACTGTGTCAGGCGCTGATGACCTACATGGGTATTGGTGTAAAAGTGGCGACCTTGCCGGTGATCGCGCTGGGTGTCGGTATCGGTGTCGACTACGGCATCTATATTTACAGCAAGCTGGCGGGATATCTTGAAGACGGGATGGATCTGGAAACTGCCTACCGGCAGACGCTGAAAACCACCGGCAAAGCGGTGGCATTCACCGGCATCACGCTGGCGCTGGGCGTAATTTTCTGGATTTTCTCGTCGATCAAGTTCCAGGCAGATATGGGCATCCTGCTGACCTTCATGTTCCTCTGGAACATGATTGGCGCGCTCTGGCTGCTGCCGGCATTGGCTCGATTCCTGCTCAAGCCGGATGAGGCCCGTGCCCGCGCCCGCGCCAAGGCCAGCAAGGCCAGCAAGGCCTGATCAGAGTTGCCGGCCCGGTTGGGCCGGCATCGCGGTCGGTCGGCAGCTCCTGCGAAAGCAGTGTGCTGGGGAGCCGTCAGGCTTCAAGGCTATCGGTTTTGCCTTTCTGGGGGTAAGCCACGCTCAATGCAGGCGTGCAGTGTGCCCCCTCCTTTCCCTATAATGCGCGCCACCTGATGAGGTGTCGTCATGTTCTATGAATTAGCCCGCCCGTTTCTATTTGCCCTTTCCGGGGAGCAATCCCACGACCTGACTCTGGCGATTCTGCGTCGCGGCGGCGGACATCTTTGGCCCGGTTGTGTGCCGGCCCGGCCTGTAACGGTGATGGGCATCAACTTCCCCAATCCGGTCGGACTCGCGGCGGGCCTGGACAAGAACGGCGACTGTATTCGCGGTCTTGCTGCCCTGGGTTTCGGTTTTCTGGAGATCGGGACCGTGACGCCGCGCCCGCAACCGGGTAATCCCAAGCCGCGCTTGTTTCGCTTGCCACCGGCTAAGGCGTTGATCAACCGCATGGGATTCAACAATAAGGGGCTGGACTACCTGATGCGCTCGGTTGAGGGGAGTTGTTACGACGGTGTGCTCGGCATCAACATCGGCAAAAACTTCGACACCCCGGTTGAGCGTGCGGTGGATGACTACCTGCTTTGCTTGCAGCGAGTGCATCAGGCGGCGACCTATGTTGTCGTTAATATTTCCTCGCCGAACACTCCCGGCCTGCGCACCTTGCAGCATGGCGATGCACTGGAATCGCTGCTATCCACCCTGCGCGAGGCGCAGACCCGTCTGGACCAGAAAAATGGTCGCCGGGTGCCGCTGCTGATCAAGGTTGCCCCGGATAACGACGTTGAAGCCCTGAATGCCATGGCGCAGTCCTTCATCCGTCACGACATCGATGGCGTGATTGTCGGCAATACCACGTTGTCACGTGTTGGGGTGGACGGGGTGCGGCATGGCAATGAGGCTGGCGGCCTGAGTGGTGCGCCACTGAAACCGCTCGCTGATCAGGCACTGGATACCATGGTCCGGGCGTTGGATGGCAAGTTGCCAGTTATCGGTGTCGGTGGAATCCTCAGTGGTGCTGACGTTGCAGACAAGCAGCGCCTCGGTGCCAGCCTGGTGCAGATATACAGCGGCCTGATTTATCGTGGCCCGGGTTTGATTGCCGAATCGGTGAAGGCCTGGCGTTGACCCGCCGCTAATCGCAGTCAGTCGACGCCTTCTGCACCCAGAAAAGGAAAGGGCCCTGGAGGGGCCCTGTTTAGGCGCCGTAGCGCCCGGTTTCTCCTTGCGGAGTCCTTTGCAGTGGCGTCAGACAATGTCCTTCAGGTTGTGGACACTGGCAACGCCAACATAACCGTTGAGATGATCGACGCGGCCCTCACGCCAGCCGCTAATCCAGTTGAATCGGGGAGTGGTGGAACCAAAAGGGCAGATGTCCTGGGATTTGCCTTGTAAACCTGCCTGGTAACCACGGGTGTAGGCACGGGTATCGCGATCTCTCTTCTGTCTTTTCATCGAGTATTTCCTCTCGTTTGGGGCGGTGGTGCTTGCACCGGAGTGTGGCACCACCGGGGGACATCAGGTTCGCTTTAACAGTCGGCGCAGGGCACAGCGGGCGATTCCATGGGTCGCCACAGGCCCCGAGACAACTTCAGTATCGGAACCATGGCGGAGCCTGTCGAATATCGAGTTGCGATATACAGGCGTACCATTAGCAGCATGCTTCATATTGGCTGCTGTTGAGATAGTTGTTCCAACTGCTTGATATGATCTGTATCTGCTTGATTCGCAGTGTATTTGGAGATGGATTGTGGAAATGGTGATCACTTGTATGCCCGGTCTGGGTGAGTTGTTGCGCCGGGAGCTGATCACTTTGGGGGTTGCAGCGGGTGACGGCAGTGCGGCGGCATTACAGGTCGATATCTCTGTCGAACAGGCGCTGACCATTTGCCTGCATTCACGTATTGCCGAGCGCGTTCTGGTGCCGGTCGCCACTGTCGAGGTGGGGCCCCACGAAGCGCCGGTTGCGCTGGCGGCGGCGTTAGGTGCCGAGCATCTGGCCGCCGCGCCGGCTTTGAACGTCCATGCCGACCACGAGGCCGGGGTGCGCGGTGACAGTCGGGTCAGTGGCAGTGTCTTTGCCCGCTCTCTGGACAAACCATTACCGCTTAGTCGTGAGACCCGTGGCGCCCTGTGCTTGCGTCTGCTGATTGGCGAGCAGCGTTCGAGATTATTTGTTGACCTCTGTGGTGAGCCGCTTAGTCGACGTGGTTATCGTCTGCAAGGTGGCGCTGCTCCGCTGCGCGAGACGCTGGCGGCGGCGATGCTGCTGGCGGCGCAGTGGCAGCCGGATGAGGAAAGCGGACAGTGGCCAGCGCTAGTGGACCCATTCAGCGGCAGCGGCACGGTTCTGATTGAGGCCGCCTTGCTGGCCAGCCGTCGAGCCCCTGGCTTGATGCGTGACGAGTTTGCCCTGCGTTACTGGAGCGGATTCAACCCGTCGCTCTGGCAGACACTGAGGCAGCAGGCTGAAGCGGAAGCGGTTGTGCCGCAGGGGCTATTGCTCAAGGGCTTCGATGTCGATGACACAGTTCAGCGTCAGGCCCGCGCCAATGCCGAACGTGCCGGCGTCGCCAACCTGATTCATTTCGAGCGACGTGAGCTGGGCCAGCTGAAAAAACGCGATTTTCCCGCCGCCGGCATGGTGGTGACCAACCCGCCCTGGGGTGAGAGGCTTGAAGACAAGGCCAGAGCCGGCTGGCTGATGAATGGTCTGGCCCATCTGCTCGCCAACGAGGCCAAGGGCTGGACCGCCACAGTGCTGGGCAGCGATGTCGAGGTGCTTGATCGTAGTGGCGCCGAAACGCTGGAGCAGTGGAAGGTGCTGAATGGCGCGGTGACGGGTTTTGTCCGGCGTTTGCGGCCGGTGCGTAGGGCGCCGACACGGCCGTTACTCAGCGGCGAGCCGGCATTCGAATTGCCGCCGGAAGCGCAGGCGTTCGCCAACCGGCTGCGCAAAAACGGCAAGCAGTTGAAACGCTGGCTGGAAACCGAATCGGTACAGTGTTACCGGCTTTATGATCGTGATCTACCGGAGTTCAACGTGTCGGTGGATGTCTACGCTGACAAGGTACTGGTGCAGGAATTTGCGGCACCGAAAACTGTAGATGAAAAGGCCGCCGAGCACAGGCGCATGCTGGCTGTATCAGCGGTGCGAGCGGTGATGGGGGCGCATCGGGAGCAGGTTTTTCTGCGTACCCGGGCGCGCCAGAAAGGCGCCAGTCAGTATCAGAAGCTGGGTCAGCGGCGCGACCTGATGGCGGTGCATGAAGGTAATGCCCGACTGCTGGTGGATCTTCGTGCCTATCTGGATACCGGGCTGTTTCTTGATCATCGACCGGTGCGACTGCGTCTTGGTCAGGAAGCCGCCGGCAAACGGTTCCTGAACCTGTTCGGATATACTGGCGCTGCCACCATTCATGCTGCGGTGGGTGGCGCCCGTCAATCAGTGACGGTGGATGCGTCCAACAACTATCTGCAGTGGGCTGGTGAGAATCTGGCATTGAATGGATTTGCCACGCTGCGCCATCGTCTTGAACGCGGCGATGTAATGAGCTGGCTGGCGGATTGTCACGAACAATTCGATCTGGTGTTCTGCGATCCGCCAACATTTTCCAACAGCAAAAGTCGTGATGATTTTGTTGTCCAGCGAGATCATGTCGAGCTGATCCGGCGCATCATGCGTCGTCTGGAACCGGGCGGCGTGTTGTATTTCTCGTGTAATTTCCGTCGTTTTGAGCTGGATGCGGAGATTCGCCGCTGGTATCAGGTGGAAGATATGAGTCGTGGTAGCATCCCGCCGGATTTCCAGCGTCATCAGGATATTCACCACCTGTTCTCGATCCGTCATGGAGAAGCCTGATGCAGGCAGAGCTGCTGACTACAGCCGGTTGTCATCTCTGTGATCAGGCGTTGGCAGTGATCCGTTGCGCTGCGCCGACGCTGGAGCTGACGCTCACGGATATTGCCGAGGATGACGAGCTGATTACTAGGTACGGAGAAAGGATTCCGGTTCTGCGAATGAAAGGCACCGAGCTGTGCTGGCCATTTGGCTTGCTTGACGTACGTGCCCTGGCGGGCGGTCAGCGATAGATCTTCTGGAACCCGCCAGGGCTGAAGCCGTTCATGCGTTTGTCGCCGACCAGAATAACGGGAACGCCTTTGGCGCCGAGCGCGTCATATTCACGTTTCGCCCTGGCGTCTTTTTCAATATCGTACTCAACGAACGCAATGTTCTGGTTGCGGAAGTACTCCCTTGCTTTCTTGCAGTAACTGCACCAGTCGGTTGAGTACATGACTACTTTGCTGGTACGCCGGGCCGGATTGTCAAAGTTGATGTTCTTGACGCTCTCATAGCTCACGCTTTCGTAAGTGTTGACCTTGACGGTCACACTCTCGGCGGTGTCCGGCTGCTCCGGATTGTCACCGAAGTGGACTCGGCCCTCGGCATCCGTCCAGCGATAGATTTCGGCATCGGCGACCAGAGCGGATAGCAGCAGCGCCAGAATGATGATCCCTTTTCGTTTCTGCATGATGACTTCCCGGCCGACGGCGATGCTGACACTCCGGATTCTACATGCAGTTGCTGGAATTGCCGACCTTGTATAATCCGCCTCGGGATCAGCCTTCGATGCGGAAGAATCGCAGCGCGTTCTGCCAGCTGGCATCAGCGATCTCGTCACTGTCCCTGTTCATGGAGTGCGCCAGCTGGGTCACCACCCAGGGTAGCAGCGACGGCTCGTTCCGGCCGCTTACCGGCGGTTTGTGGCTCATATTACGAGGTAATAACCAGGGCGCATCGGTCTCGATCAGCAGTTTTGAAAGCGGGATATTGGCGACGATCCGTTGCAACTCCTGTCCCCGGCGTTCGTCGCAGACCCAACCGGTGATGCCGATATGGCAATCCAGATCCAGACAGTCGAACAGCTCCTCCCGACTGCCGGTAAAGCAGTGCACCACCACGTCGCAGAGGCGGTGGCGCTGTTCGCGCAAGATCGGCAGGAAGCGTTCATGAGCATCGCGTTGATGCAGAAAAACCGGCAGGCCCAGTTCTGCAGCCAGTGCCAGTTGTTCCGCGAAGGCCTTTTCCTGAATGGGTCGGGGTGAGAAGTCGCGGTTGAAATCAAGGCCGGTCTCGCCAATGGCCCGAACCTTGCGGTCTGCGGCCAGTTGTCGCAGATCGCTCAGTGAGCTGGCAGAAAATTCGGAAGCATGATGCGGGTGGATGCCAGCGGTGCAATAGAGATCCGGGTGTTCTGCGGCCAGAGCCAGTGCATCGGCGGAGCCGTCGACGCTGGTGCCGGTGACAATCTGCAGGGCAACGCCGGCCTCGCGGGCGCGCGCCAGCACCGCATCACGGTCAGCCGCGAAACGCTTGTCGCCAAGGTTGACGCCAATATCTGCAAGCGGCATGCAATGTCCTGAAAATTCTCAGCCGTAACTATTCAGTGCTGACCGGCTCTTCGCTGGCCAGGCGCTCACGCAGCATGTCAACGCGGGAGCGGTTGGCGCCAAAATCGGAGTAGCCGATCCGGGAGGCAGAGCGGACTTGAATGGTGCCGTCATCTTCAATCTCGAAGACGACATCGTCGGTAAAGCGGAAAACAAGAGAAGTGAACTGTGCTTCGATGCGCTGATCGGATGGCGCTGTCCAGCTGACCCTAGGCAGGGAGTCGAGCACTGCGGTCAGGCGCTGGCGTGCCTGTTCGGCATTTTTGCCACCGTTGAGCGGGGCCACCCGACGATCCGGGTCGCTGGCCTGACTGCTGACGCAGTTCGGGCTCTTCGGGCAGTCGGCAAGGTTAGCGGCCATTGCCGGATTCCCAGCCGTTGTTACCGTGGCAATCAGCAGGGCGGCAATCAGAGGTGCTGCCTGATGTGCAGAAAAGGGAGCTGCAGTTACTGCCCGTTCCATGATTTTCGTCTCCGCTGTGATCAACCGACATCGCGGATCAATCCTACCACGATCCCCTCGATCATAAGCTGGTCCGGGGAGACCCGAATCGGTTCAAAGGCGTCGTTGGCCGGCATCAGGGTGATGCTGGACTTGTTGATCTGCAGGGTTTTCACGGTGACGTCTTCGTCAATTCTGGCCAC
The DNA here is from genome assembly GCA_041592575.1 of Alcanivoracaceae bacterium. Classification (GTDB taxonomy): domain Bacteria; phylum Pseudomonadota; class Gammaproteobacteria; order Pseudomonadales; family Alcanivoracaceae; genus PGZG01. The sequence continues at coordinate 64 of JBFHPX010000062.1, read as the reverse complement.
CACAATCTGGCCGGAGCGGGCCATGTTGGTTTTTCGCACCGCAATCAGGTCGCCATCGAGGATG
>JBFHPX010000061.1:0-10707 GCA_041592575.1 Alcanivoracaceae bacterium | reverse complement strand
TCTTTCTTTTTTACGCTTCACCCCTGACTCGCTACGGCGCGGTGTCTCCGTTAGGCGTGAACGCCACCGCATCCGCAGGGTGACTTCAAGTGCAGCGCAGCGGAACGGTCAGCCCGGAGGATGTGGCGGCGGTTGCGCCCCGGCACGGTGGTGACGTTGCGCCCCCCAACCAAAGCAGCAACCGTTACTTCAGTTCCCGCGACGACAAGCCGAGCAACTGACGCGCGACAATCAACTGCTGGATCTGCTGAGTGCCCTCGAAGATGTCGATGATCTTCGAGTCGCGGGCCAGCTTCTCCAGAAGGAACTGCTCGGAATAACCCAGCTCGCCACACAGCTCGACGCACTTCAGGGTGATGGCGTTGCCGACCCGGCCAGCCTTGGCCTTGCACATTGAGGCTTCTTTCGAGTTCGGCTGGCGGTTGTCCGCCATCCAGGCCGCCTTGTAGGTCATGAGCCGGGCCGCATCCAGGTCCGCTTCCATCCGGTAAAGCTCGGCCTCAATCGCGGTGGAGTTGTTAAGTGATTTCGAGAAATCAGCCTTAACCCCTTCTTTTGAAAGGATTTCACGGGTAATTTCCAGCGCCGCACGGGCGACGCCGAGGGCCATGGCCGCCACCTGAGGGCGGGTATTATCGAAGGTCTGCATGACTCCGCCGAAGGCCTTCTTGCGCGCCTCTTCGGTGTCCGCCACTTCCGCCGAGCCCAGGATGTTCGCCTTCGGGATGCGGCAATCGTTGAGGCTAAGCGCCGCGGTATCAGAGATCCGCAGGCCCATCTTGTCCTCGACCCGGACCAGCGTCATGCCGGGGTTATCACGCGGCACGATGAATGACTTGATCGCCGCCTTGCCCCTGGACTTGTCCAGCGTCGCCCAGACCACCACCGCGTCGCAGCGCTGGCCGGCGGTGCAGTAAATCTTCTCGCCATTGAGCACCCACTCGTCACCGTCGAGACGGGCACTGGTGGAGACGGCGGCGGAATCGGAACCGGCGCCCGGCTCGGTAATTGCCATGGCACAGTACAGCTTGCCGAATTTTTCCTTCTGCTCCGGTGTGCCAACGGCCATCACCGCCGCATTGCCAAGGCCGGTGCCCGGAATCGACAGCATCAGGCCAACGTCGCCCCAGCACATCTCCTCCATGCCGACGATCCCGGTCAGGTTGGCGCCGTTCCTGATGCCATCCTCGGCGCCCTGCTCCTTGTCCTTGCCCTTGTTCTGGCTGGGACGCACGGCGGCAATCATCTGCGCTACCGGGCGCAGCTCGTCCGGGGTGTCACAGTGTTCGATCTTGTCGTACTTGCGCGAGATCGGCCGGAATACGGTGCGCGCCAGCTGGTGCGACATCTGCTGAACCATCAGCATTTTCTTTGGCAGTTCGAGATTGATCATGTCTGTCTCCAAAAAGGGCCAGGCCCTTACACCATCAGGGAGCCTTCCAGCACGCCAACGGCGCGCAGGTTGCGGTACCACATTTCCAGCGGGTAATCGCGAATAAAGCCGGCGCCGCCAAACAGCTGAATGCCGTTGGTGCCGATTTCCATGGCCTTGTCGGCGCACAGCACCCGGGCCAGATAGGCCTCCCGGTGGAACGGCAGGCCATCGCGGGCGCGGCTGGCGGCGCGCCAGACCAGCAGACGCATGGCTTCCAGCTCAATGCCGATATTGGCGACCATAAACGCCACTGACTGACGCCAGGCAATCGGCTCACCAAATGCCTTGCGCTCGTTGACATAGGGAATGCTGAAATCCAGCACCGCCTGACAGCAGCCCACTGCCAGCGCCGCAATGCCAAGGCGGGACAGGTCGACCAGACGCTCCAGGTCAAAGTTTTCCAGCCGGTTCAGGGCTGGCACACGGACCTGGTCAAAGCTGACCGTAAAGGTATCCAGTGCCCGCAGGCCCATGTAGTCGGCGGCCTGTGCAGACATGCCGGCGGCGCCTTTTTCGACCACGAACGCAGCGGGTCCGCTGCCCTGCAGGTCGGCAATCACCAGCAGCAGCTCGGCATCGGCGCCAAACGGGACCAGACGCTTCTCCCCGCTGATGACATAGCCATCGCCGTCCGCCACCGCTTTGGTGCCCAGCTCGGAGGGCTCGAACGTGGCACGGCCTTCCATCAAGGCCACCGCCGCCGGGACAAACTGCTCCGCGGCAAGGCGCGGCAAAAAGGCTTCCTGCTGGGCTTCGCTGGCGAAATCCAGCAGCGCATTGATCACCCCGAGCGGGGCCAGCGCGCCAAGCGCCAGCGAGATATCGCCGTGGCCGAGATCCTCGACCGCCAGAACATTGGCCATCGGGTCGCGCGGCATGCCGGCACCACCGTGGATCTCGGGAATCGGCAGCAGGGTGAGGCCAAGCTCAACGGTGCTGTCGTAGAAACCGGCCGGGGCGGCACCGGCCTCGTCAGCGGCTCTGGCGATCGGGCGAATCTGTTTCTCGGCAAAGCGCTGCAGGCTTTCCCGGGTCATGCGCTGCTCTTCGGTCAGCGACAGGTCAAACGGCATATCCTGACTCATCTTGGCTCCCGGTCCGGGTATCTGATAACGGTGATTGACACCAATCAAACGATCGTTTGAAAGGCCGATGCTGGCATAGCTGCACGACAGCGACAAGCACTTGTCCCCAATTGGCACAGTCCGATGTCGCGCGCGGCCACGGCGGTTCCGATATACTCGGGCGCAGCCTCACGGTCAGCCCCGAACGTCTGGCCGCAGGAATAAAACGATAACAACAGGCTCGAGGCCATTCGTGTTTCGACTGATACCTCGCCATGACCCGATCATGGCGTTACGCCTGAACCGCCAGATGATGGCGGTGTACTCCTATTTCCTCATTTGGGGTGGCACGCTGCTGGCCATCCAGCTCGGCATCTATGCTCGTGACACCCCGCACGTTCAGCTGTTCAGCTCACTTCTGCTATTCAACATTCTGGTTTTTATCGCCATTCGCAGCGGGCTGTCCAAGCTGCTGCCCGATCCCAGCCTGACGATTCCGCAAATGCTCTCTGCGATTGGGCTGGTCACCGCACTGCTTCACTACGCCGAAGAAATGCGCGGCGCCATGATCTCCATCTACTTCATGATCATGACGTTCGGAGTATTCTCGCTGGACCGCCGCAAGATGATCGGCATGTCAGCAGTGGTACTGAGCGCATTTACCGGTTTGCTGGTTTACGAAGCTGTTTACACCCCACAACACCTTGTTTTTGGCATTGCCTTCGGCCAGTGGAGCATTCTCCTGCTCGGGCTGGTCTGGTTCGTCTTTGTTGGTGGTTATATCCATAACCTTCAACAACGCATCCGCGAGCAACGGGAGTCATTGCGCGATAACCATTCGCGGCTTGAAGAAAGCCACAGGCAGCTGCACGAAGCGATGGAAAAGCTCGCTGAAATCGCGGTACGGGACTCGCTGACGGGGCTATATAACCGACGTCATTTTCTTGAACGTCTGGAAGAAATGATTGCACTGGCGGAGCGGTCTCATGAACCTTTTTATCTGGCGCTGATTGATCTGGATCACTTCAAGCAGGTGAATGATCAACACGGTCATCAGGTCGGTGACGATATTCTCCAGCGCTTCGCCGCTGTTGCCCGTCAGACTCTGCGCCGGTCCGATGTGCTGGCCCGCTACGGCGGAGAGGAATTTATCGCCCTGTTTCCGGAGGGCAGCGCTGCTGACATTGCCGAAGTGCTGGAACGGTTGCGGGAGACCTTTGCCTGCACTGACCACGATGATCTGGCAGCAGGCCTGAAAGTCACCCTGTCTGCCGGCCTTGCAGGCTGGCGCCCCGGTGATGATGCCGACAGCCTGACCAAGCGCGCCGATGATGCCCTCTACGCCGCCAAGCATCTGGGACGAAATCGCCTGCAAGTGGCCTGAAACAGAACTATTCCAGCGGCAGCTGGGCTATTATCGCCGGCTGCCGCTCAATGGAGTCCAACATGCATCAGCCTGATAACCCGCAACTTCGCCAGAACCTGCGCGACTGGATTGATCAGGCCGGCGAAGACTGCCTGACCTGGGTGGAAGTGCACGGCCTGCTCACGGCGCTGGCATGTGCTCCGCGGCTGCCGGAAGACTGGCAGCACGCCATCCTCGAAGAAGGACAGGTGCCGGAACACGTGGCGACCGCCATGGAAAGTCTGCGCCAGCGGATTCAGGCGCAGCTTGGCGCAGGCGAAGGCATTCAGCTGCCCTGCCGGCTGGACCCGGACGAAGAACGCGAAGGCAAGGATCTGGCCAGCTGGTGTGCCGGCTTTGTCATCGCCGTCAGCCTCGATGAACAGGGCTGGCATGAAGCAGCCGAAGAGGAAACCATTGCCAGTCTGTTGCTGCCCTTCATGTTGATTTCGGGACTGGACGAAGACCCAGCGCTGGATGAGCTGTGGCAGGACAGGAAGCTGGTGCGACAGATGGCAGCCGGAATTCCGGATCTTATCGAAGAACTGTTTCTGCGCTTCCATGCGCCGGAGCTGGCCGATGAGGCCGATACCGATGAACAGGATGACGACTGATCGCAATCATTTTTTTCGCCGCGCCCCCCAGGCGGCTTCGATCTGACGCGCGCGGACAATCGACTCCTGCACCAGTGAAGACTGGTGCTCGGCGAATTCCCGAATAATTTCCAGTGCCGAGCGCACGTCACGACGAAAAATCGTCTCGATGATTGCCTTGAAAAATGACAGACACTCCTTCGCCTCTTCCGGGTCGAGATGCAGCGCCATGTAGTAGGCGCGCTGAATCGCTGGCTGCAGGTTAGCCATGATGTCCTGGACAAAAGGATTGCGAGAGAACGGATAGGCCAGCTCGAAAAACCGGAATGACTGCTCGAAGAACCCCTCCATATCGCGCTCGTCAGCGCAATGCTGGAGCTGCTGGATAGAAAGAATGAACGGGTCCATATCCTCTTCCGCCATGACCTTGATGGCCTTGCGGACTACCAGCCCGAGCAACACCTGCGCCAACTCATACAGACTACGCACATGGGCCTCGGACATATCCTTCACCACAGCACCACGACGCGGCAGAATGTCGATCAGATGCCGGCGCTCGAGAATGAGTAAAGCCTCGCGCACGGAGCCACGGCTGACCTCCAGCTCGCCAGCGATACGCAGCTCCTGAATCCGGTCGCCGGCCAGCATTTCGCCACGAATGATTTGTCTGGCCAGATGCTGGGCAATTTGTTCAGAAAGACTTTCCTGAGCCTTGAAGCTCATCTGCGACCTCTTATGTCAGACAATCCGTTCAGGACTGTCCGACTATAGAGCAAAGTCAGGATTATGCAAATCACGATAGTGCCACCGCACGCAGTTTTCCACATGCAGCGACTTATTCACAAATTATGGGGATAAACCTGTGGACATCCTGCGACGACCGCCGGCCGCAGCCGATTCCGCCTGCCCGGAGCGGACCTGATGAAAAAAGAGACAAAAATGAAAAATCTTTTTATATCAGATAGTTAAATCCAACCCCGGACAAATCAATAAGTTAGCAATCGGCCAGAAAAGCACCGGGCAGGGACACGCAGGTCTGTGCAAAACGTGCACAAAGAGAGAGCAGGAACGGCTTGAAAGAAGCTATCGGCGCAAGCTGATGGTCAGACTCAGAATCAGTCCGGGTTCGGCGTCAAGGTCATTGTTGTCGCGTTCTTCCTGCGTGTTACAGGAGGACGCCGCCAGATAATCGCCACAATCCAGCGGCTCCAGTACAGCAACGCCCGCACTCAGGGTCGTGCGCGTGTACTCCTTGACCCACTGATGCCCTATCTCGAATCCGGCACCGAGGCGCTGGTAACGCTTCTCGCCACCCAGATCGCCAAACATCAGGCCGGTATAGAAGCCGTTAATATTGGTGTAGCCGCGATCAATCCGGTGGCGGAAACCGGCAACCCAGCGCCACTTGTCACTCAGCCCCTCATCATTGAGATAGGTCCCTGGCACTGCGTAGACGGTATTCCGCTGCCCGGCCCATTCCAGATTGAGGCCGCTGATTCCGTTGACAAAGGCATAGCCGACCAGCACCTCGGAGGATGCCTGACCCGCAGAGGACAGCAGCATGAGCACTAGCAGGGAGCGGCAGAGACGCATCGGGGAAAGGACCTCGTTATTATTCTTCTGTCTCGCAGGACCGGGCTATTTTGGGGAAGCCACCGGGCCATGACAAGCCTGCTTCGTTTGTTGTTTGTAACGACACCGCCGGCCTCCCCGCCACAGCGACGGGGAGGCAGCGACCTCAGATGGGGATATCGTCAATACGATCGGCGGCGGTATCAATTACCCCGTCAACCTTCTCCAGAGCGGCATCTGCCTCATTGCCAACCACCGGGAAGATAGATAGCGCCGAGCCCGCCACAGAGGCCGTTGCACCCACCACCCGCATCGGGGTCGACACAATCTTGGTCAGAAAACACCCGCTAAGCAGGGACGCCAGAACCGCCAGAATTGCCACTCTTGAAATCTGCTTCATTGGCTGCCTCTTGTTGTTGTAATAACCGATTCATTTCAAACCATCCGGGAAACGGATTCAACCTCCCCCATCAGGCATATGAAAACGTCATGCCAAGACGACGGCCGACCTCCTCATAAGACTCCACCACATTGCCCAGATCCTGGCGGAAGCGGTCCTTGTCGAGCTTTTCGCGAGTCTGCCTGTCCCACAGGCGACAGCCATCCGGGCTGAACTCATCGGCCAGCAATACCTCGCCATGGAACACACCAAACTCGAGCTTGAAATCCACCAGCAGCATCCCGCCGTCCAGGAAAAGCTGACGCAGCACTTCATTGGTCCTGAACGTCAGTTTCTGCATCGTCTCAAGCTGCTCCCGAGTAGCCCAGCCAAAGCTCAAGACATGGGACTCGTTAATCATCGGATCGCCAAGGGCGTCATTCTTCAGAAACAGCTCATAGGTCGGCGGATTCAGATCGGTGCCTTCCGGAATGCCAAGGCGACGACAGATGCTGCCAGCAGCAATATTCCGCACCACGCACTCCACCGGAATCATGTCGAGGCGCTTGACCAGTGATTCATCTGCGGACAGCTGCTTTTCCATATGGGTAGCAATACCGGCGGCGCGCAGCTTTTCCATAATGAATGCATTGAACTGATTGTTCACCGCACCTTTGCGCTCAAGCTGTTCACGCTTTTTGCCATCAAAAGCAGAGGTATCGTTACGAAAATGCATCACCAGCAGATCCGGGTTGTCCGTGGCATACACAGACTTGGCCTTGCCGGCATACAGTTCTTCGCGCTTTTCCATTGATACACTCCCCCGAAACGGGATCAGGATAAGGTTATGACTTTGTCGATCTCAAAGACTGTCGTACAGGCGCTGAAGAATGGCCTTTCCGGCACTGGCTTCCACCAGTGCCGTGCCACGGCTGTTCAGCACTGCCACCTGCACGCCATTGACCGTGTGGCTCAGCTTGATCTGCGCCTCTTTCTCGCCCAGCCCGTATTGCTTCGGCACACGAACAAAGAAGATACCGGCATCACGACTGCGGTCCTCGACACGAAGGTCGGTTTCCGCCAGTGACTGCCCGACATACTCCCAGGCCCACGGGAACGCGGTGTAGATCATTATTATCGGGTAGTCATTGCCATCCCGGGTCATAACGATACGGGTATTACGGACATCCGGCACCGGTTCACCCGGCGCCGGCCCGGGCTCGACAGCGACCGTGGTCTCTGGCGGCGTCGGCACTTCGAACCGGTCCTTCTCCCGATAGCGGACACGGCGATCAGGCTCCGGCACACGAAACAGGTCTTCGCTACTGTCAACGCTCATCCCTTCGGGCACCGCCATACGAGGCAATACCTCAGCCTTGCGATAATCCAGAGTATGGTCCGGCAGCAACGAACAACCGGTCAGAGCCAGCAACGACAGGGCCAACAGTAGTGGTTTCATAGCAGCCCACACTGGATCAGCGTTTTGCGCAGGACCTCCTGGGCAGCCGACGATAGCGGCGTAAGCGGCAGACGGATTCCGGAGTCGATCAGTCCCATCTGCTGCAGCGCCCACTTCACCGGGATCGGATTGGACTCAACAAACAGGTCCCGGTGCAAGGCATTAATCGATGCATCCAGCTCCCGGGCTCGCCCGGCATCACCGGCCAACGCCGCCTGACACATCGCCGCCATCGCCGCCGGCGCGACATTGGCAGTAACCGAGATATCGCCATCCGCACCCATCAACATCGCTTCGACGGCGGTGGCGTCGTCACCGGAGTAGATCATGAAACCGGGTCCACAGCGCTCGCGGATCTCGCGAATACGTTCCAGATATCCGGTGGCCTCCTTGATGCCGACGATATTGTCGATATGACCAAGTCGCTCGACAGTTTCCGGCAGCATGTCACAGGCGGTGCGGCCGGGGACGTTATAGAGAATCTGGGGGATATCAACCGCCTCAGCAATGGCGAGATGATGGCGGTAAAGGCCTTCCTGCGTCGGCTTGTTGTAATAGGGTGTCACCAGCAGACAGGCATCCGCTCCATCACGCCGGGCATCACGGGTGAGACGAATGGCTTCCTCCGTGGAGTTGGCACCGGTACCGGCAATCACTGGCACCCGACCGCGCGCCGCAGAGATCACTTCCCGGATCACCAGATCGTGCTCCTCAAAGCCCAGAGTTGCCGACTCACCAGTGGTTCCAACCGCCACGATCGCATGGGTGCCCTGCTCAACATGCCAGTCGACCAGTTTTCTCAGGCGCTCCCAATCCACTGCGCCATCTGCATGCATGGGGGTAACCAGAGCAACAATACTGCCGCGAATTTCCACGTAATCGACTCCGCCGGACGACCTGAAACAGGCCGGCTATGGTACTTGGCCGCAGGAAACCGAACAAGGGAGCAACGGGTTGATCCCCCCGCGTCACGAGGCCAGAATCAGTATCCTCCTCAGGCCACAGGACAACAGGATGTCAGCTTTGATTGTTATTTCCGCCATTGGCTCCGATCGCCCGGGCATTGTCCAGGCGCTGTCCGGCGCGGTACTTAGCCGTGATGGCAACATTCTCGACTCGCGTATGACAGTACTGGGCGGCGAGTTTGCGGTGCTGATGCTGGTGTCCGGAGAAGACAATGCCATTGGCAGAATTGAACAGGACCGCGAGTCGCTTGAGCAAAGCCTGAACCTGCAGCTGAGCCTGAAGCGCACCCGCCAGCGAGAACACGGCATCCGCGCTCTGCCCTACCGGGTCGAAGTAGTGGCCATGGACCACCCGGGGATTGTTCACGACATCGCCAATTTCTTCAGCGGTCGCGGCATCAATATTGACGACCTGCACACCGGCACCTATCAGGCGCCTCACACCGGCACGACCATGTTCAACCTTCACATGACCTTGAGCGTGCCGGCGGAAGAATCCGTCTCGCGTCTGCGAGACGCTTTCTTTGAGTTCTGCGAAGCCCGCAATCTGGATGCCAGCATGACCCCCCACCGCAACAGGAGCTTGTGATGACCAGCACCGTTACGCTCGGAAAGAAAGTCCCGGATTTCAGCGCCACCGCCACCGGCGAGAAGCAGGTTCGCCTGAAGGACCTTAAAGGCAGCAACGTCGTGCTGTACTTCTACCCGAGAGACAACACCCCCGGCTGCACCACCGAAGGACAGGATTTTCGCGACAACTACAAAGCCTTTCAAAAAGCCAACACCGCAGTATTTGGCGTGTCTCAGGACAGCCTGAAAAGCCACGAAAACTTCCGCAGCAAGCAGAACTTTCCTTTTGACCTGATCAGCGATGAAGATGGCGCGCTGTGTCGGCTTTTTGACGTACTGAAAATGAAGAGCATGTACGGCAAGCAATTTGAGGGCATCGAGCGCAGCACCTTCCTGATTGATGCCAACGGCAAACTGCAGGCCGAGTGGCGCAAGGTCAAGGTTCCAGGGCACGTCGACGAAGTACTCGAAGCCGCCACAAAACTCTGAAGCTGCGCTGCGTCCTAGACCTCGGCCTGAGACGCAGCGGCAACACTGGGCCAGGAGTTGATAACTGCCTTCAGCAACGTCGCCAGCGGAATCGCAAAGAACACGCCCCACAGACCCCACAACCCACCGAACAGCAGAATCGCCGTAATAATGACGACCGGATGAAGGTTGACCGCCTCCGAAAACAGCAGCGGCACCAGAATGTTGCCATCGACAAACTGGATAATGGCATAGGCAAGCATGACCATGGCAAACTCGCCTCCCCAGCCGTACTGCCCCCACGCAACCACCATAACCGGCAACGTCACCACCGTGGCGCCGATATAGGGAACCACCACGGAAAGCCCGACCAATACGGCCAGCAACAGGGAGTATTTCAACCCCATCAATCCGAATGTCACGTAACTGGTCACGCCAACCAGGACGATCTCGAGTGCTTTACCGCGAATGTAATTGGCAATTTGCCCATCCATTTCCCGCCAGACTGTGCCGAGTACATGACGCCGGGCCGGCAGAAAACTCAGGACCCCATCGATCAACTGCTGCTTGTCCTTCAGAAAAAAGAACACCAGCAGCGGCAACAAAACCAGAAAGATCATGACGTCAAGCAGCCCCGGGAGCAGAGCGAACGATGCTGTCACCATTCTCTGCCCGAGATCCGCCAGCTCCGCTCTCATACCATCAATCAGCTGCACCACCTGAACATCACTGATGGTATCCGGATAGCGTGACGGCAACTGGCGCATCCAGGCCTCACTGGCGGCCAGCAACTTCGG
>JBFHPX010000060.1:0-10837 GCA_041592575.1 Alcanivoracaceae bacterium | reverse complement strand
ACCTGGATACCAGCGCAGCAGAAGGCACCGGTGGTTACGCCAAGGCCCAGGGTGAAGATTTCCTCAAGCGTCAGCGCGAACTGATGACCGAGGTGGTCAAACAGATGGACGTCATCATCACCACTGCGGCGGTACCGGGCGCCAAGTCACCGATTCTGGTCACCGCCGATATGGTCAAGGCGATGAAGCCGGGTGCCGTGATCGTCGACCTCGCCGCTGAGCGTGGCGGCAACTGCGAACTGACTCGTCAGGGCGAAACCATTGTAGAGCATGGTGTCACCATTATCGGCCCGGTCAATGTACCCTCCTCCGTGGCATTTCATGCCAGCCAGATGTATGGCAAAAACATGGAGAACCTGCTCAATCTCATGATTGACCGGGAAGGCCAGCTCAACCTCGACATGGAAGACGAAATTTTCCAGAACACCGTCATTGCCCATCAGGGCGATGTCCCGCAGAAGCGCATGCGTGAACTGCTTAACCTGCCGCCGCTTGCCGCCCCGCAAGCGGAAGCCAACGCCTGAGGAGAATCAACATGGATTTCATTGCCATGCTGACCTTGTTCGTTCTCGCCATTTTCCTTGGTGTGGAACTGATTACCAAGGTACCGCCGACGCTGCATACGCCGCTGATGTCAGGCTCCAACGCCATCTCTGGCATTACTCTGGTCGGCGCATTGATCGCTGCCGGTCATGGTGACAGCGTGCTGGTACAGGTATTCGGTTTTGTCGCGGTGGTGCTCGCCACCATTAACGTGGTTGGAGGCTTTATGGTCACCAATCGCATGCTGGCGATGTTCAAGAGGAAGTAATTCATGCCGCATCTTGCAGACCACTGGCTCAATATTGCTTACCTGATTGCCGCATCGCTGTTTGTGTTCGGCATCAAAGGGCTGACCAAACCGCGTACTGCTGTGCGTGGCAACCAGTTGGCCGCGCTGGGCATGCTTATTGCCTGCGTTGTCACCCTGTTCCACCTCCAGATTGTCAGCTATGAGTTCATCATTGCCGGCGTCGTTCTCGGTACCGTGATCGGCGCAGTCATGGCCGTCAGGGTACAGATGACATCCATGCCACAGATGATTGCGTTGCTGAACGGCTTCGGTGGCGGCGCCTCATTCGCCGTTGCAGCGGCCGGGTACCTCGCCGGCGATCTGATCGGTGCCGTTGCCATAATCAGTACCGGTGCTGCGGTATTGATCGGCGCGGTCACCATGACCGGATCCGTTGTTGCTTTTGCCAAGCTTCAGGAACTGATCAGCGGCAAGTCGATCGGCTTTTCCGGCATGAAGTTCGTCAACGCCCTGCTGCTGCTCGGTTCGCTTGTTGCGATCGGCTATCTGGTTGTCGAGCCAGGCAACGATATAGCGTTCTGGGGCCTGGTCGCCGCCGCATCACTGCTTGGCCTGATGCTGGTGTTGCCGATTGGCGGTGCCGACATGCCGGTGGTGATCGCACTGCTGAACTCCTACTCCGGTGTTGCCGCATCTGCAGCCGGTTTTGTTACCGGCAACAGCGCCCTGATTATTACCGGTTCGCTGGTGGGTGCTTCCGGCCTTATCCTGACCCAGATCATGTGTAAAGCGATGAACCGCTCGCTGACCAACGTCCTGTTCGGCGTCATGGCCGAAGGCGGCGTGTCGATGAGCGATGACGAGGTGTATCAGGGCAAGGTGAAGTCGTCCTCCGCTGATGAAGTAGCGATGATTCTGGAAACCGCTCAACGCGTCGTCATTGTTCCCGGCTTCGGCATGGCCATGGCTCAGGCACAGCATGCGGTCCGCGAGCTGGCTGACACTCTGGAGAAGCGCGGTACGGTAGTGGAATATGCCATTCACCCGGTGGCTGGCCGCATGCCAGGTCACATGAACGTGTTGCTGGCTGAAGCAGAAGTGTCCTATGAAAAGCTGAAGGACATGGACACCATCAACCCGACCTTCGAGCAGACCGACGTGGCGATCGTCATTGGTGCCAATGACGTCACCAATCCGATGGCTCGCGAAGACAAGGGCAGCCCGATCTACGGCATGCCGATCCTGAATGTCGACAAGGCTCGTACCGTGGTGGTGGTCAAGCGCTCGCTGTCATCCGGTTTCGCCGGTCTGCCGAACCCGCTGTTTGCCAAGGACAACACGCTGATGCTGTTCGGTGATGGCAAGCAGGCAATCATTGATATCTCCACCGCCCTGAAAGAAGCCTGATTCTTCAGGCTTTTCACAGGCATAAAAAAACCCGCCGCTGGCGGGTTTTTTTATGCCTGATTTGCTCAGAAATTGTAGACCAGGGCTACCGTCAATTCGCTATCGGTCTTGCGCGTGCCTGCCGGCACATCAGAAGTGTACTTTAGCAAGTGCGCAATACGGGCAGACAAACTGCCATTAATCCGGGTTGTCAGCGATGTCTCTGCACGCACGGTGGTGATCTCATCGCTGATCTCTGAGAATACGTCCTCTCGGAACTGCGCGCCTTCGCTGATTTTCCAGCTGTACTTGGCGGCAACCCTGGCGATAGCGCTGTCTTCTGTGTTCTCACAGTCGCTGTAGGAAGTTTCCGGCTCCAGACAGGCAGAACGGAAACCCGGACCAGCTTCGGTATCAAATGTGTGAATGTCGCTGTCTATCCAGCGGCGACCAATACCCAATGCGTAACTGGCCTGATAGTGATAGCCGGAAAACAGGTCCTTGTCGTAGGAGAGAATATTGAAAAGATAGTTGGCTGCGTTGTCCCCCAGCTTGCGATCCAGCTTGTAGGAGGCAAAATAACGCTCGCCCGTGCGTGATTTCACGCCCGTCGCCGCGTCCTCGGATTGGGTATTGGAACCCTCCGCCTTGGCGGTGTGACGCCAGCGAACACCGTCCCGCTCGGCACTGACCTTGCCCTGCAGGGTGTCGGACTCGCTGTTGCCCCGGGTAATCAGGTATGAAAGCGCCGCCTCGCCTTTCCAGGCATTATCATCTTCCGTGCCTTGCTCTGCATAAGCATGGGTGCAGAGCGTGGTCGCGCAGGCAACTGCCAGCAATGTCTTGTTCATAAACTTTTCCTTACTCCGATCTGTCAAAATGCACATCCATCTGCGGGAACGGAATCTCGATGCCCTCTTCGTCGAAACGACGTTTGACGGCTTCAGTCGTATCCCACTTGACTGCCCAGTAATCCGCCGAGTTCACCCAGGGACGAACCAGTAGATTGATGGAGCTGTCGGCCAGCTCAGACACTGCCACCACCGGCGCGGGCTCCTTCAGCACCCGCTTATCCTGATCAAGGATGGAGGAGATGACTGCCTTCACTTTGGCCAGATCACTGCCATAGCCAACCCCAACCACCATATCGACACGGCGAGTGGGCATTTCCGAGTAGTTGACGATGTTACCGCCCATGATGGCGCCGTTCGGCACGGTGACGATCTTGTTGTCCGGGGTGGCCAGAATAGTGGCAAAGATGCGGATTTCCTTGACCGAGCCACTGGCCCCTCCGGCTTCCACGTAATCGCCAACACGAAACGGCCGGAACAGGATCAGCATCACCCCGGACGCAAAGTTGCCTAACGAATCTTTCAGTGCCAGACCAACGGCCAGACCTGCCGCACCGACAATGGCGATCAGTGAAGTGGTTTCCACACCAAGGCGATCAAGCGCGGCGATCACCACCACAGCAAGCAGCGCAATCTGGGTCAGGTTTCCAATAAATCGGGATACGGTCGGGTCCAGCTTCTTGCTCAATACGGTAGTCGCCGCGCTACTTATCCGTTTTGCCAGCCATTTACCGACCAGAAAAATGGCCAGTGCTGCAACAAGGTTGCTGGCGAAGGGGAAAATGTTTTGCAAAGCGAATGTGTTGAGCTGATCGAGCATGGCGTCCATGGAGCTGGCCTCCTTCACTGAGCGACAGCGACAGCAACAGCGCCTGGGCCATTGCTGCCGGGGACAGGATTACCGTTGTGCGGCAACCCTTGAGCGGGTGGTCTGAGCGGCATGATGACTGATGGCTGTGAACATGGCGTAAAACGCCAGGACGAAGAAAAGGTCACCCGCCAGCGTTTTCCACAGGAACGGCAACGCCATGGTGTAGCAGGCAACAAGCCCCTCCGCCGTCAACGGATAGAGCGCGCCACTTGTCCAGACGCCGAAATTGGTGATAGCAAAAAACAGCAGCGACCCGGCAACCGACAGGCCGGCATGCCCCGGCAGGGAAGCGCCGCGAGCCAGGCCCTGCCCCATCAGCACCACCAGTGCCAGGGCCCCATACACATACAACATGGTGTCGTGGAAACCGAGTATCAGGTCGGACAGCAGCATCGCCGTCAACGGCAAAACAAATCGCAGCGCCGGTTGCTGCAGACGGGCTCCGGCGAACAGCGCCAGCGCCAGCGCAGGGGTCATGTTCCAGCCGTGTGGCAGGACACGCCACAGCAGCGTGAACAGTGTCAGGGCAAGCATCAAATAAAGGGTAGAACGCATGGGAGACTCCTGTAAGTGCCGGCAGTATAACGCAATCTACAGCCGGGTTTACCACCTTGCGCCCCAGTTCCGGCTATAATGCCGCGCCTGTTGGTCTTATCCCGGAGAATTCATGAGCCAGTCTGTCCGTGCCCGCCTTAGCGCCCTGCTGCGCGAACGCATCCTGATTCTCGACGGCGGCATGGGAACCATGATCCAGCAGCACCGATTCGATGAAGCTGCCTATCGCGGCGACCGCTTCGCCGACTGGGGATCGGACCTGAAGGGCAATAATGATCTGCTCTGTATCACCCAGCCGGCGATTATTGAGGCCATCCACAGAGCCTATCTGGATGCCGGCGCGGACATTATCGAAACCAACTCGTTTAACGCTACGCGCATCGCCATGGCCGATTACGCCATGGAGGAAATTGCCCGAGAGCTGAATGTGGCCGCGGCACAGTGCGCCCGACGCGCTGCCGATGCCGCCATGGCGGCCGATCCGAACCGGCCCCGTTTTGTCGCCGGCGTACTTGGGCCAACCAATCGCACCGCCAGCATCAGCCCTGACGTCAATGATCCCGGCTACCGCAACACCAACTTCGACGCGCTGGTGGATGCCTATCTGGAAGCGATTGACGGACTGGTGGAGGGCGGCGCCGACCTGCTGCTGATCGAAACCATCTTCGACACACTTAACGCCAAGGCGGCAGTATTTGCGGTAAAGAAATACTGCGACGATCACCAGCTCGATATTCCGATGATGATCTCCGGCACCATCACCGATGCCTCCGGCCGCACCCTGACAGGCCAGACCACGGAAGCCTTCTACCACTCACTGCGACACGCCGAACCGGTCAGCATCGGCCTGAACTGTGCTTTGGGCGCGAAAGAACTGCGGCCCTATATGGCCGAGCTGTCGCGTATCAGCGAGGGCTTTGTTTCCGCCCACCCAAACGCCGGACTGCCCAACGAAATGGGCGAGTACGACGAATCACCACAAGCCATGGCCGCCGAAATCCGTGACTGGGCCAGCAAGGGCTACCTGAATGTAATTGGCGGCTGCTGCGGCACTACCCCGGCCCATATTCAGGCGATTGCCGAAGCGGTGGCGCCGTTCCCGCCGCGCGCTCTGCCCGAGATCACCCCGGCCTGCCGCCTCAGTGGCCTTGAGCCACTGACCATCGACGCCGATTCGCTGTTTGTTAACGTCGGCGAGCGTACCAATGTCACCGGCTCGAAAAAATTCCTCCGCCTGATCAAGGACGGCGATTACGACACGGCACTCGAAGTGGCACGCCAGCAGGTGGAAGCCGGCGCCCAGATCATCGACATCAACATGGATGAGGGCCTGCTCGACGCCAAAGAGTGCATGGTCCGGTTCCTCAACCTGATCGCCGCCGAGCCGGAAATTTCCCGGGTGCCGATCATGATCGATTCGTCGAAATGGGAGGTCATCGAAGCCGGCCTGAAGTGCATTCAGGGCAAGGGCATCGTCAATTCCATCTCGATGAAGGAAGGCGAGCAGGCATTTCTGGATCAGGCTCGACTGGTGCGCCGCTATGGCGCTGCGGTGATCGTCATGGCCTTTGATGAGCAGGGTCAGGCTGATACCCGCGAGCGCAAAACCGAAATCTGCGGCCGCGCCTACAAGCTGCTGACGGAAGAAATCGGATTCCCTCCGGAAGACATTATTTTTGACCCGAACATCTTTGCCATCGCCACCGGCATCGAAGAGCACAACAACTATGCCGTCGATTTCATCGAGGCGGTACGGGACATCAAGAGCAACCTGCCCTACGCACTGATCTCCGGCGGCGTCTCCAACGTCTCGTTCTCGTTTCGCGGCAATGAACCGGTACGCGAAGCCATCCACGCCGTATTCCTCTACCACGCCATCCGTGCCGGCATGGACATGGGCATCGTCAATGCCGGTCAGCTGGCGATCTATGAGGACATCCCCGCAGAACTCAAGGAAGCGGTTGAAGACATCGTACTCAATCGCCGTGATGACGGCACCGAGCGGATGCTGGATATCGCCGAGAAGTATCGTGGCAGCGGCGCAGGCAATGTCCGCCAGGAGGATCTCAGCTGGCGTGAGTGGGAAGTGGAAAAGCGACTTGCCCATGCATTGATCAAGGGTATCGCCGATTATATCGACGACGATACCGAGGAGGCCCGACAGAGAGCGGCACGGCCACTTCATGTTATTGAAGGGCCGCTGATGGATGGCATGAATGTGGTCGGCGACCTGTTTGGCGAAGGCAAGATGTTCCTGCCTCAGGTAGTCAAATCCGCCCGAGTCATGAAAAAAGCAGTGGCCTATCTGATGCCCTATATGGAGGCCGAAAAGGAAGCACTTGGCACCCAACAGGAATCCCACGGCCGCATTCTGATGGCCACGGTGAAAGGCGATGTTCACGACATCGGCAAGAACATTGTCGGTGTTGTGTTGCAGTGCAACGGCTATGAAGTGATTGATCTTGGCGTGATGGTGTCATGCGAGAAGATTCTCGATGTGGCGAAAAAGGAAAACGTCGACATCATTGGCCTTTCCGGTCTGATCACCCCGTCACTGGATGAGATGGTCAATGTCGCCAGCGAGATGGAGCGGCTCGGCTTCGAGCTGCCGCTGATGATCGGTGGCGCCACCACCAGCCGCATTCATACCGCGGTAAAAATTGCACCGTCCTATCATGGCCCGGTCATACATGTGGCGGATGCTTCCCGCGCTGTGGGCGTGGCCTCAAATCTGCTTAGCGACACTCACAAGGACGACTTCCTCGCCGGCATTATTACCGAGTACGAGGCAATCCGCGTGCGTCGCAAAGGGCAGCAGGACAACCGCAACCTGACACCGATCAGTGAAGCCCGGAAAAATCCGTTCAGCTGGGACTGGGCCAGCTATGAGCCGCCGGTACCGGCAGTCAGGGGCATTCAGGTGTTTGAGGATTACCCGCTTGCAGATATCGCCCGACGTATCGACTGGACGCCTTTTTTCCAGGCCTGGGAGCTGGCCGGGAAATTCCCGCGCATCCTTGATGATGAAATCGTCGGCAAGGAAGCCACCCGCCTGTATCGCGACGCTCAGCAGATGCTGAAGAAAATCGTCGAGGAAAAGTGGCTCAGCGCCAAAGCGGTGATCGGCTTCTGGCCGGCGAATAGCCAGGTCGACGATATCCTGCTGAAAGATGAAGCTGGTCAGCCGCTGATGACCCTGCATCATCTTCGTCAGCAGCTTGAGCGCAAGGGTGTGGAAAAGCCGAATTATTGTCTGAGCGACTACATTGCTCCGCTCGATAGCGGCAAGCAAGACTGGCTCGGAGGCTTCGCCGTTACAGCAGGCATTGGTATCGAGGAACATCTTGCCCGGTTTGAAGCGGATCACGATGATTACTCCAGCATCATGCTGAAAGCACTGGCAGATCGTCTGGCCGAGGCTTTTGCCGAACGTCTGCATGAACGGGTGCGTAAGGAGTTCTGGGGTTATGCCAGCGACGAAAACCTCAGCAACGATGACATGATTGACGAGCAGTACCGTGGCATCCGCCCTGCTCCCGGTTATCCGGCCTGCCCGGATCACACCGAGAAAGCATTGCTCTGGCAATTGCTGCAGCCGGATCAGCGCATTGGCGTGACATTAACGGAAAGCTATGCCATGTACCCGGCTTCATCGGTATCCGGCTGGTACTTCTCCCATCCCCAGGCGCGTTACTTCGGCACCGGCAAAATAGCCCGCGATCAGATCGAGGACTATGCCGCCAGAAAAGGACTGGAGATCAAGGAAATCGAGCGCAGCATCCCGCATCTGCTCGGCTATAACGACTGATTGGCTAGCGATAATCCAGAGAAGCTCTGGAAAGCTGTCATATCTGCTGCAGGAGCGGCCGTTCGGCCGCGTTTTTCCCGGCGTATCGCAGTCGATCGACCGCTCCTGCCATTTAGTTCAGCGGTTCGTTGCCGCCAATCTCTCTGGCCACCGGCCAGGCCGAGGCATCAATGGTCTCCCGATAGCCATGCCAAGTGGCATGGCCGAGCAGCGGCAACAACACCGCAAATGCCAGCCACGCCGTCAGCACACCGATAACAATAAACATCCCGATCAGCATCGCCCACACCAGCATTGCCGGCTTGTTACGCAGCACCGCATTGACGCTGGTAATCACTGCGGTAACCGTGTCAACGCTGCGCTCCATCAACATCGGCAATGAAAATGCGCTGATCGCAAAGACAATGGCGCAGAACACGGCCCCCACCGCAGAGCCAACCGCAAGAAACGG
The DNA here is from genome assembly GCA_041592575.1 of Alcanivoracaceae bacterium. Taxonomy (GTDB): domain Bacteria; phylum Pseudomonadota; class Gammaproteobacteria; order Pseudomonadales; family Alcanivoracaceae; genus PGZG01. Next base: position 2,122 of record JBFHPX010000060.1, on the reverse strand, counting down.
TAACAGATCGCGCAGCGAAGGCGATTCTCCCGAAGCCGGGAAAAACACATGAATAACCGTGGCGGCACGGGCCCAGACCAGAAACAGCACGGTGAGAATGACGGCGAACACCATCGCCCCGCCGATCTGGCGGCGGGCATCATTAAGACTGGCGCGCAGACTGACCGGCTCATCACGCTCAATGCGGATACTGATCGCGTATAACGTCAGTGCCAGCCACGGGCCGATAAAAACAAATCCGGAAACCAGACCAAGATAAAGACCAAGATTGCCAAAGCGCCAGGTCAGGTAACTGATCAGATAGCTGATCAGTACCATGATCAACCCGTAACCGACGCTTTGTCGTGGCGCCTGTTTTATGTCGGCCCAGCCCAACGCCAGCCAGTGCAGCGGGGCTTGCAGCTGCAGTTGCCGACAGGGTGCAACCAGAGGAAGCTCGTTATCCGGTGTCGGTTCCATCACGGCACTCCCGGCCAGACCTGAAAGTCCTCAAATAGTGGGCGGGCTCAGCCCGTCGCACCTTGACCACCGTCAAGTTCCATGGGATCACCATCGACCACCGAGTGCATGGCGTCATCGACGCCCCAGACTGCCGGAATCCGCAGAGCCTTTGCCAACGCGACGGCAGGGTCAAGCGGGTCGCGATGCGCCAGCACCAGACCGCTGGCCAGACACAGCCAGGGCAACCAACCCGGATCACAGCGATCCAGCACCAGAATGTCCCCGGCGCGCACCTGATTAAGCTGCCAGCCGCTGCCGATGCGCCGGACCGGCCCACTGGCATGCCCCGCCACCAGTGGATAACCGCGTAGCAATGGCTGCCTGTTTTCCTGGGCAAAGGCCGAGTTGCCGTAGCCGACCTGGTCAATGACCCAGTCCGGTGGGCCGCTGTGGGCGTCGGTCAGATAGCGCACCTTGCGTTCAGCCAGCTTCTGCTTGAGACCGGGCCTTCCCTGCCCCCGCCAGCACTGCCAGAGTTCGTCGAAGTACAGGAAAAACACCTCGTCCGGATGATTCAGCCAGCCTTCTTGATGCAGTCTGGCCGCCATTTCGCGAAACAGAATTCGCAGTGCGGAAGCAATCTCGGCACGCAGCTGCTCTACCTGCTGCCGCAACCGCGACAGACTCTGTTGATCTGGCTGCAACGCCGCCATGCCATCACGCCGACCCGCCGGCACCTGCGCCAGCTGCTCAAGCAACAAAGCCAGATCTGCCGGTTGCTCCTGCCAGCGCGGCCAGACCGGATCACTGCCTGCGGCAGCGAGCGGCGCGATCTGGCCAACGCGCTCGACCGTCAGTGACGATTCCGCCAGAGCCCTGAGTAAGCCGGTTTGCAGTTCCGATAAGCCGGGATGGTAGCTGGTCTGCTCGGGCAGCCAGATCAGGCCAAGTTCGCCATAGAGGCCCGCAAGTTTTTCGCCGAGCTGATCGAGCGCCATTAGCCGTAGCCAAGCATCCTCCTGCGGAGACATGCGGCTGCGATCGAGTCGCCGTTGCAACAGCTGCAGCTGCAAGCGCAACCAGAGTTGTCGCGGCCATGGCGGCGGAGAAGCCTTGGCAAGCCCGGACAGTCGCCATGCTGGCGGCAGATCGGACTGCTGCCGCTGGCGGCCGCGCCAGCGTAGCAGCGCCGCCACAAACTGACTGTTCAGATACAAATGGCTGTGCTGGCGCCGGAATGGCTCGATATTGGATAACGTTTGCCAGCCGGCTTTGCGCCCCAGCGGTCGCCAGAATCCGGCTTTCATCCAGCGACCGAACAGGGTGTACCAGAGCGGGCTGATGACTTGAACAGCCGATGCTTCACTGCGTCGGGTCCAGGCCTCGCGGGGCAATGGCAGGCTGCCTATGGACAGCATCTGGATAACCCAGATACGCGCGCCGTCCCAGACCCACTCCAGCGCCATGGGTGCGGAGATGGTCTGATTCAGCTGCACCGCCAAACCGGCGAGCCGCTCGATCAAAGTCGGTTCGACGGCGGCCAGGTCACTGCACCAGGCCAGGTGACCATCGGCATGGAATATCAATCTCTCTGTAGTGCCGCGATTGTCAGCAGTTTCCACCACCGCATGATCAAGATCCGGTCGACGCGGATGGCGACTGAACAGCACCCCGGCCCGTT
>JBFHPX010000059.1:0-10901 GCA_041592575.1 Alcanivoracaceae bacterium | reverse complement strand
GATAAAGAAACGTCGGCCGATGGTGGCACCGGGATGAATCTCGATACCGGTCATCCAGCGACTGAAGGCGGAAATCAGCCGCGCCAGCAGCTTCAGCCGGGAGCGCCAGCAGACGTGGGCAAGACGATGGAACAGCAGCGCGTGCAGACCCGGATAGGTCAGCAACACTTCCATACTGTTGCGCGCCGCCGGGTCGCGATGGAACACCGAACGGATGTCTTCACGAATGCGATCAAACATAAACACTCCCAAAGGGGGACGTTATTTTTCCCAGCGCTTTTCAATGCTGGCGAGAATGCCACGCAGAATACCGACTTCCATCTTGTCCGGTCGGGCACGCATGAACAGGCGACGCAAGCGGGTGCTGACCTGAGCCGGATTCTGCGGATCAAGAAAGCCGCTGGCCATGGCAACACGCTCCAGATGGGTCAGTAGCAAATCGACATCCTGATTACTGGCCGGCGGCTCGTCCCAGACCAGTTCCGGCAACGGCATGCTGTAGCGTCGCGCCCTTGCCCCAGGGCGGTCCAGTTCATCACCGACCAGCGCCAGACGCAGCTCGTAGCTGATCAACTGCACCGCCGAGGCGACGTTCAGTACACCGTACTCGCTGTCCGCCGGAATCGACACATGCAGGTTACAGCGCTGCAGCTCCTCATTGGTCAAGCCGCGATCCTCGCGACCAAACATGACTGCGACTTTCATGTCCGGTTCGGCAACCAGACGATCACCGAGCTGGCGCGGCGTGATACAGGGCCAGGGAATACGCCGCTGGCGGGCACTGGTGCCGATCACCAGATCGGCATCACCGAGCGCCTCATCGAGATCGGCACAAACCCGCGCGCGCTCAAGAATGTCAGCGGCACCATCGGTGGCGCGAGCGGTGGCTTCCTGATCCGGGAATCGCACCGGGCGAACCAGACGCAGGTCGGACAAACCCATGGTCTTCATGGCCCGGGCGGCAGCGCCGACATTGCCGGGATGCCGGGTTTCCACCATTACGATACGAACGCGGTCGAGCATGGTCTGTGATAAATCCCTGAAAAAGAGCCGCATCTTAACAGCTGAAGCGAACACAGGCACTGCCGCGACGCCGGCCTGTCTGCTAGAATCCCGACCTCGTTACCCGCTCTTTTACAGGATTGCTCCCCATGCTGGCTCCCCAGGTCAACATCGCCCAACGTGCTGCCCGTCAGGCCGGCACCATCTTGCGCCGCGCTGCCGAAGACGTGCAGACCCTTACGGTCGAGAAAAAAGGCATCAATGATTTCGTCACTGAGGTCGACCGGGCCAGCGAAAACAAGATCATCGAAGTGATCCGCAAGGCCTACCCGGACCATGGCGTCCTCGGCGAGGAAAGCGGCCTGATCGAAGGCAAGGGCGAGGGGCGCGACTGGCAGTGGGTAATCGACCCGCTCGACGGCACCACCAATTTCATTCACGGTTTTCCCCAGTACTGCATCTCCATTGCCCTGAAACACAAGGGCAAGGTCGAGCATGCGCTGATCTACGATCCGCTTCGTGATGAGGAATTCACCGCCAGCAAGGGCCGCGGCGCGGCACTGAATGGCCGTCGTCTGCGTGTCACCCAGCCGGCTGGCCTTGAAGGCACCCTGATCGGCACCGGTTTCCCGTTTCGCAAGGATCAGGCCGAACATATGGACGCCTATCTGGCCATGTTCAAGGACATTGCCAGCAGCACCGCCGGCCTGCGCCGGCCCGGCTCCGCGGCACTGGACCTGGCCTGGGTGGCCGCCGGCCGCATGGATGGCTTTTTTGAGATGGGCCTGCAGGAATGGGATATCGCTGCCGGCGCCCTGCTGATTACCGAGGCCGGCGGCCTGATCGGTGACCTGAGTGGTAACCCGCGCTATCTGGAAACCGGCAACGTGGTGGCCGGCTCGGTAAAAGTATTCAAGGGCCTGCTGCAGAAAATCCAGCCGCATCTGACCGAGAAGCTGAAACGCTGATCTGATAATTGGAAATCGGAGAAGGCGCCGAAAGGCGCCTTTTTTGTTTACAGATTTCCTGGTAATCGGCAACTAATACCAGCTCGACTGTTGATCCACGCCATCCCGGCGTACGATGGAGACAATGGTTGCCTGAGAGGTTATCTGAAAGGTGGCCCGAAGAAGGAGGTCCCATGAATAGCCGACTGCAAGATCTGGAGACACTGCGTGACAGCTTGAGTCAGCGACTATCCCGCTATCACCAGCATCAGCGACGCGCCGGCGGGCCGCTTGACCCGGATTTCGCCGAGCAGGCCAGCGAAGTGCAAAATGACGAAGTGGTGGACATTCTCGAATCTGAAGTGCGTGATCAATTGCTGCGGATCGACCACGCCATGGAGCGCATTCATGCTGACGTCGGCGACGTATGCGAGCGCTGCCAGGCGGCCATTTCTGCGGCCAGACTGAAGGCCGTGCCGGAAACCACGCTTTGCGCCGACTGCGCCAGCGGACAGGAATAGCAGTGACGGTATGTTGCGGCGATCACGCCGCAACAATCAGTGGCGGGTAAGTTTGTCCAGCACACCCATACCAAATGCCGACGCCACAAAGGTGATGTGGATAATCACATACCAGAGCAGCTTGTCGTTATCAATGTTCTGGGCATTCATGAATATCTTGAGCAGGTGAATCGAGGAAATGGCGACAATTGATGCCGCCACCTTGTTCTTCAGGCTGGTGGCGTCCATCTTGCCAAGCCAGCTCAGCTTCTCCTCACTCTCATCAATATCCAGCCGGGAAACAAAATTCTCGTAGCCGGAGAACATCACCATCACCAGCAAGCCGCCGACCAGCGCGATATCGATCAACGTCAGGATTTTGAGAATCAGGTCCGCTTCCGCTATCTGAAAAACATTCGGCAGGATATAGAAAACTTCCTGAAAGAACTTGATCGCCAGCGCCAGCAGCGTCAGGCTCAGACCCAGATAAATCGGCGCCAGAATCCAGCGCGCCGAATACATCAGCTTTTCGACAATTTTCTCGATCATCAGGGCGCCTCGTCGACTTCTTCCACCACAGGGACAATAAAGTCCTGCTTGTCCAGCTTCATCGCCAGCGCCAGATTGCAGACGATATAGATGGATGAATAGGTACCAACAATGATGCCGATCGACAGCGCCAGCGAGAAACTATGCACGGCCTCGCCACCAAAGAACTGCAACGCCAGCACCACCAGCAAGGTCGTCAACGAGGTGTTAATGGTACGACCCAGAGTCGACTGAATGGCGCTATTAACGATCTCCTCCGGATCATCCAGCCGGGTAGTGCGGAACATGTCGCGCACATAATCTGCGACCACAATGGAGTCATTGATGGAATAGCCAATCAGCGCCAGCAATGCTGCCAGAACCGTCAGATCCACCGGCCATTGGAACAGGGCAAAACACCCCAACACAATCACCACGTCATGGAAAAGGGCAACGACGGCAGAGACACCGAACTTGTTGGTAAAGCGAAACCAGATGTAAATCAGCATGGCACCAAGCGCCATCAGCAACGCCAGACCGGACTGGTCGCGCAGCTCGTCACCGACCTGCGGCCCGACGAACTCCACCCGGCGCAGCTCAACTTCCGACATCGCATTCTGCAAAAGCGCAAACAGCTCCAAACCAACCTTGTCGTCACTGGGCCCATCCTTTGGCGCAACCCGCACCACGATTTCCCGGGCCGAACCAAAATGCTGAATCACCGCATCCTGATAGGGGGATCCGGCCAGCGCCTTACGGGCATCCTCGATGACGATATCCTGCGGTGAGCTGACCTCAATCAGGGCGCCGCCAGTAAAGTCGAGACCCAGATTCAGCCCCCGGGCAAACAAAGCCGCCAGTGCTGCCACCACCATCACAACCGAAAGCACGCCGAAGGTACGACGCAAACCCATGAAATCAAAACGATGAACGGCGTTCATGGTGCGCTCCTTAAATGCTTAGCCGGGCCGGCGGACGACTGCGGCGGCCATAGACACAACCAACGATCGCCCGGGTGCCGACAATGGCGGTAAACATGGACGTGAGAATGCCGATAAACAGCACCACGGCAAAACCTTGTACCGAACCGGCTCCTGCTGCAAACAGAATGATCGCAACAATGATGGTGGTCAGGTTGGCATCGAGAATGGTACTGAAAGCACGATTATAGCCGGCGTCGATGGCCTGCAGCGGCGCCATGCCATCCTTGATGGAAGTTCTGATCTGCTCGAAGATCAGTACGTTGGCGTCCACCGCCATACCCACCGTCAGGACGATGCCGGCAATGCCCGGCAAGGTCAGGGTTGCCCCCGGAACCATGGACAGAATACCAACAATAATCACCAGGTTGCCGACCAGCGCGATGTTGGCGATCAGTCCAAAGGCCTTGTACCAGACCGCCATAAACACCAGCACCAGCGACATGCCGATCACCATGGACTTGAAACCGGCAGCGATATTGTCCGCCCCAAGACTTGGACCAATGGTGCGCTCCTCGATAATCGATATCGGCGCGGCCAGGCCACCGGCACGCAGCAACAACGCCAGCTCGGAAGCCTCTGCCGCACTATCGAGACCGGTAATGCGGAATCGACTGCCAAGCACATCGCGAATGGTGGCGACGTTAATGACATACTGCTCAGAGGTATTAACTACCCGCTCACGACGTTCGCCTTCGGCATCGAAATAACGTTCGATTTCACTTTTGTTCTCAATAAACAGCACGCCCATGGGCTTGCCGACATTATCTCCGGTGATACGCTGCATGCGACGGGAGCCACCAGCATCCAGAGTAATGTTCACCTCCGGCACACCGCTTTCATCAAAGCCCATCTGGGCATTAGTCACCTGATCACCAGTGACAATACTCTGTTTGCGCAGCACCACTGGCGCACCGCCGCCCTTGAACGGAAAAATTTCGGTACCAATCGGGGCAACGCCCGGAGTTCTTCCGGCGAACTCATCGGCCACCAGACGGAACTCCAGTGTCGCGGTGCGGCCAAGGATACGGCGCGCCTGCGCGGCATCCTGAATGCCCGGTAACTGCACCACAATCCGGTCAATGCCCTGACGCTGGACCACCGGCTCGCCAACACCCAGCTCGTTGACCCGGTTCGCCAGAGATGTGCGGTTCTGGTCTACTGCATAATTCTGGATTTCGCGAACGCCCTGGTCGGTCAGCGTCAGGCGGAGGCCTGGCGCATCCTCAATGCGTCGAGCACTGAACTCGCGCAGGCGGGTGCGGATCTTGCTGTCCATCGCATCAAGACCGATCTCATCGAGGAACATAATCAGCAGATCACGATCCTGATGCTCAACACTGCGATAGCGCACCCCTTCATCACGCAGCATCAGCCGAATCTCACCGGCCCAGGCCTCCATGCGCTGCTTTACTGCCGCTTCGCTGTCGACCTGAATCAGAAAGTGCACACCACCGCGGAGATCCAGACCGAGATTCATCGGGCTGGCGCCGATCTTGCGCAACCAGTCCGGCGTGGTCGGAGCAAGGTTCAAGGCAACAACATAGTCGCGGCCCAGCGCATCTTCAGCAATGACCTTGCCGCGCAGCTGATCATCATTGCTTTGCATCCGCACCAGCCAGGACGTCCCGACCTGCTCGCCAGCACTATGCTCAATGCCAGCTTCCGCCAGTGCCTTTTTCAGCTTGTCCCTTGCCGTCAGCGACACCTGGCCACCGGCCTCGGTGCTGGACACCTGAATCGCCGGCACATCCGGGTAAAGATTGGGCATGGCATACAGACCGCAAACGCCGAGCACGACGATCAGCAGAATCAGTTTCCAGCGCGGGTAGTGAGTCATCGAGGAAGTCTCCCGACGGACGCTATTCGCGCCCGCCCTTCAAGAATCAATCAGATACTTTTGATGGTGCCTTTCGGCAACGTGGCGGAGATCGCGTGCTTCTGCACCTTGATTTCCATGTTGGGGGCAATCTCGATCACCACGTAGTCATCAGTGACCTTGTTGACCTTGCCAAGAATGCCGCCGGTGGTAACCACTTCATCGCCCTTGGCCAGTGCGCTGACCAGCTCACGATGTTCCTTGGCACGCTTGGATTGCGGACGAATCAGGAAGAAATAAAAGATCACCACCATGCCGACAATCAGGATCCAGTCGAAACCGGCACCCGGGCCAGCAGCCGGAGCAGCTTCAGCAAAAGCGGGGGAAATCAGCAGGCTCATCAGAAAAACTCCTCAGAAATCAACTTGCAAGGACGGCACGGGGAGGCCCCGCGCCGCATAGAAGGCGTCGACAAAGGCCGACAATGTACCGGCTTCAATAGCCCCCCGCAATCCGGCCATCAGGCTCTGGTAGTGGTGAAGATTGTGGATGGTCGCCAGCTGCGCGCCGAGCATCTCGCCACAGCGGTCCAGATGGTGCAGGTAGCTGCGGGAGAAATGGGTGCAGGTGTAGCAATTACAAGTGCTGTCCAGCGGGCCAGTATCGTGGCGATGCACGGCATTGCGGATTCGCACCACCCCGGTGCTGGTGAAAAGATGACCATTGCGGGCATTCCGGGTCGGCATCACGCAATCAAACATGTCGATGCCACGGCGCACCGCCTCGACAATATCTTCAGGCTTCCCCACCCCCATCAGATAGCGCGGCCGGTCTGCCGGCATATCCGGGGTCACTTCGCCGAGGATGCGCAGCATCTCTTGCTGCGGCTCACCCACCGACAGGCCGCCAATGGCATAGCCGTCGAAACCGATATCGGTCAACCCGCCCAGCGACTCGCGGCGCAAATGCGGGTACATACCGCCCTGAACAATGCCGAAACAGGCGGCATCGTTACCCTCGTGGGCAGCCTTGCTGCGCTTTGCCCAGCGCAACGACAGCTCCATGGAATCGCGGGCCTGCTTCTCGGTGGCCGGGAACGGCGTGCACTCATCAAAGATCATGCAGATATCGGCGCCGAGATCACGCTGCACCTGCATGGCCTCCTCCGGGCCGAGAAATACCTTGCTGCCGTTGATCGGCGAACTGAAGGTCACGCCCTCTTCTTTCACCTTTCTCAGCTTGCCAAGACTGAACACCTGAAAACCACCGGAGTCGGTCAGGATCGGTTTCTGCCATTGCATAAAATCATGCAGGTCGCCGTGGGCGCGGATCACTTCAGTGCCCGGCCGCAGCATCAGATGAAAGGTGTTGCCCAGACAGATTTCCGCGCCGGTAGCTTCCAGATCACGCGGCAGCATGGCCTTGACCGTGCCATAGGTACCAACCGGCATGAATGCCGGGGTTTCCACCGTGCCACGGGGAAACGTCATGCGACCGCGGCGAGCGGCGCCGTCTGTGCCCAGCAGGTTGAACTGCATTCTCGACATGATGATGTCCTGCCTCAGGCGCCTGGCGCCGGGTTGCTGAAGTTTTCAATAAACATGGCATCGCCGTAGCTGAAGAACCGATAGCGCTCGCGCACGGCCTCGGAATAGGCCGCCATGATTTTCTCGCGGCCGGCCAGTGCACTGACCAGCATCATCAGCGTCGAGCGTGGCAGGTGAAAATTGGTAACCAGCGCGTCGACCACACGAAAGCGGTAGCCGGGATAGATAAAGATACTGGTCTCACCCTGACCGGCCCGGAGCGCACCACCGGCCGCCGCAGATTCAAGCGCTCGCAATGATGTGGTCCCCACGGCAATCACACGGCCACCACGGGCGCGCACTGCGGCGACCTGTTCCGGCAAGGTTTCCGGCACCCGATACAGCTCACTGTGCATGACATGCTCCTCGACCCGTTCGACCCGAACCGGCTGAAAGGTGCCGGCACCGACATGCAGGGTGACAAAAGCCTGCTCAACGCCCTTGGCCGACAGCGCATCAAGAATGCGCTGATCAAAGTGCAACCCGGCGGTGGGCGCCGCCACCGCGCCCGGCTCGCGGGCATAAACGGTCTGGTAGCGACCGAGGTCATCAGCGTCGTCAGCACGGTCTATATAAGGCGGCAGGGGCATGTGGCCGATCCGCTCCAGCACATCAAGCAGACTGGCCGGGCCGGCAAAGAACAGATGAAACAGATCACCGACCCGGCCACGCATCTCGGCCCGCACCCCATCGGCAAATTCCAGCCAGCTGCCAGGTTTCGGCGCCTTCGAGGCGCGCACGTGGCAAAGCGCCTCACGCTCGCCGGTGATCCGCTCCACCAGCACCTCGACCTTGCCGCCGGAATCCTTGACACCAAACAGCCGTGCCGGAATCACCCGGGTGTCATTGAACACCAGCAGGTCGCCGGGATTGAGGAAGTCGAGCAGATCGGGAAAGCGGTGGTGGCCGGTGCCGGCGCGGGTCAGCGACAGCAACCGCGAGCCGCTGCGCTCGGCAGCGGGGCGCCGGGCGATCAGCTCGTCCGGCAAGTCAAAAGCGAAGTCTTCAACGTTCATCATGCTTTACCGGCATGTTTCGAGGCCGGCGATGATAGCCGATCCGGAGAACGGATTCATGGCCTCTGGCATTCGCCGATTGCCTTGGTATACTGCCGCCCCACTTGCCAGAGTGGCGAAATGGTAGACGCAGTGGATTCAAAATCCACCGGTGGCGACACCGTGCCGGTTCGAGTCCGGCCTCTGGTACCAAGATTTCCTGTCTGCGGGCATCGCCCGACCCCTGAAGAGGCGGACATGACCGACCCTTCCGCGAGTAAAACCATCGACCTGTTCCGTGCCGACCTGCCGCCTGCGCCGCTGTGGCGCCGGCTGGTGGCGATGATCTATGACGGCCTGTTGCTGGTGGCGGTGTGGATTGGCACAGCAGCCATACTGGTCACCATATATTCCAACACCGGCCTGCCAATGGAGGCCGTTGGCAACTCGGATCTGGTCGTACCACCGAGCTGGTTCAAACAATTGATCATCGGGCCAATCGTAGTACTCGAAACCTGGGGCTTTTATGCCTGGTTCTGGACCCACGGCGGCCAGACCCTTGGCATGCGCGCCTGGAAACTGCTCAGCCGTGATGTCCACCGCCGGCAAATGACCTTGCTGCAAACGGTCAGCCGCTTTCTCAGCGGCGTCATTTCCACCGCATTGCTCGGCGCTGGCTGGATGATGGCAGTGCTGCCGACAAAGCAAACCTTGCATGACTCACTGTCTTCCACCGAAACTGTGGTGGTACCGAAAGCACGCTGATAATAAAGAGGAAGCCAGGATGGCAACGGCACGACTGACAGGCATGATCATGGCGACGCTGGCGCTGGCCGGCTGCGGGGGCGGCAGTCAGGATGGTCCTGCGCCTCGCTCACTAACCTGTGTTACGCCGGTGGACGATCGGTATACATCCTCACCAATGTCATTGGAGCCTCTGGTGGTGGATGAAGAGTTGTTTCAGGGCGGACTATATTTCGGCCCTGCCTTCTACATTGACAGCTCTGCGGCAATGGTCTTATCAAACAATATCACCTCGTTAATTCTGGGAGATCCAGACGCTTTTTCCGGCACGATCACTGTCGCCACAGAATCCACCCAGCGCGCTCGCAAGGACGGCATCCAGATCGGTATCGGCGGCGGTGGCCTCGATATTGATATTGTCATTCCCGAATCCAACTCCTGCATTCTAGGGCTCGACGTGGACAACCCTGAGTTTGTCTACATCCTCTCGGATGGCCTGCCGGATTACAGCATCAGCAGCTTCCCCAATAGTGAAAGCCCGAACGAGGTGATCCCGTGGCAACGGGTGTTTCGGGTGCCCGCAACACCGGCACCGGCAGAACAGATTACTGAACTTTCGGCCAACGCATTCGATGGCATGTTGCTTAACGGCGTGCTGATCCAGCATCGGGAGAATATCTGCGCCGGCACGGACTGCGGGCTTGCATATAACGCCAACCCGATGCATGCACCAGCGCTGTACGGCATGGATGAGCATAATGCCCACACCTTGTCCGACGGCACCTACCACTATCATGGTGACCCGGGCGACCTGTATATGGACGACGGCACCCTGTCCGGCATTATCGGTCTGGCCGCCGATGGCTACCCGATATTCGGTCCCTGGTTCAATGACGGCGGCATCATTCGCAAGGCAACGTCCAGTTACCAGCTGAAAAGCGGTTCGGTGATGACGGAGTCAGGCGAGTACTTTTATAACGGCACTTACGTTGAAGATTATGAGTATGTTGAAGCCAGCGGCGATCTGGACCAATGTAACGGCATGGAAATCGGTGGCCAGTACGGCTATTACGTCACCGAGACCTTCCCTTACATTATGAATTGCCTTCGCGGCACCCCAGACAGCTCTTTCGTCTTCCAGAACCCGTAACGAATTTTCAGCGCCCTGCTCCGCAGACCCGGCAAGCCGGGTCCTTGCGGAACACCAGCGACTTCCATTCCAGTGTTTGTGCGTCGAATAACTGCAGCCGTTCGTTCAGCGGCAGACCGACCAGCAACTGAATCGCCTGCAAGGCCTGTAACGTGCCGATCACACCGACCACCGGACCGGCGATGCCGGACTCACTGCACAGTTCATCGGTACTATCACCGTCGCCATACAGACAGGCGTAACAGGCGGCATCATCTCGACGCAGATCAAATACCGCCAGCTGGCCGCTGAAGCGAATGGCCGCGCCGGCCACCAGTGGCTTTTTTGCCCTGACACAGGCGGCGTTGACCAGAGTTCGGGTGGCGAAGTTATCGCTGCAGTCGAGCACCACATCGACAGACGGGGCTGCCGAAGCAAGCCAGCTTTCATCCACGTAGCCCGGATGCGCTTTTATCTCTACGTCGGCATTCAACGCACCAAGATGATCGGCAAGGGCTTGCGCCTTGTTGCTGCCAATATCCGCTTCACGAAAGCCAATCTGTCGATGCAGATTGGAAATCTCCAGTGTGTCGCCATCAGCGATCAGTAAACGCTGCACGCCGGCACCGGCCAGATACAGGGCCGCGGGATTGGCAAGCCCACCGGCACCG
>JBFHPX010000058.1:0-11140 GCA_041592575.1 Alcanivoracaceae bacterium | reverse complement strand
CCAAGGATTTGCTGCTGCCTCACTCGGAAGAGCAACGGCCGTTGCAGGTCGGAGATTATTGCGTTGTCTACGTGTTTCTCGACCGGCGCAAGGGTCGCATTACCGCAACAGCAAGACTTGATCGTCACCTTGATCAGGAGCCGGCTCGCTACCGGATTGGCCAGCAGGTGGATCTGCTGCTGGTCGGTGCCACTGAGATGGGTTTCAAGGCGATCATCAACAATCGCCACTGGGGCCTGATTCACAAGAACGAGCTATTCAAGTTTGTTCGCAGCGGCATGCGCGAGAAGGGTTTTATCAAGGAGTTGCGTGGTGACGGCAAGATCAGTCTCAGTTTGCAGGCGGTCGGCCAGGAGGCCGCCGGCTCACTGGCTGACCAGATTCTGGCGAAGCTGCGCGAGCACAACGGCGTCTTGCCGTTGAACGACAAAAGTCCGCCGGAGAAAATCAGTGCCCTGTTCGGTGTCAGCAAGGGCAACTTCAAGAAAGCGATTGGCGGCCTCTACAAGCAGGGCCGCATTGTTATTCACGAGGATCGCATCGAGCTGGTCACTGGCTGATTACTGTCGTAACCCCTGTTTCGTTTTCAATGGCCTGCGGATTTGTGATCATCCATGGGCGCAAGCTCCAGCGTCAGACCATCGGAAGTCCGGAACGGGGTATTGTCCTTTGGCTTACTCAGGCTGCCTGAGGCTTTTTTTGCCGGCATATGATCCGGCAAGTAGGGCCCCATGATGCCTTTGGCTTCTTTCAACCACTCGGGCATGTCGTCGGGCTTGCTCTCTGCTTCTCCCTCAATGGGAGCAAGCTTCAGGTTGTCCAGATCGAGAGAGAATGCTTTTGCCCTCTCGAGATAGTTGGTGATGACCTGCGGCGCTTCTGTGTCAACTGGTAAATAGGCCTGAAAGAACCCGCGCATCTCGGCCAGCTCATCCTCAAGCAGCAGTGGCACCAGCGTCGAGTACATGTCCAGCAGGGTAATGGCATTCTTTGACGAATCGGACTGGGTGGCAGATTGCAGGCGGCTGGCAACGGCGCTGTTGAGTATGTGCAGGTCGTTGTAGATATCGGTCAGGCCGTCGAACTCGATGCGGCCCCTGCGCGATGGCGTCCGGCTGAGAAAGTACTGGGCCAGAAGATACATGCCGGTAACCCGGAAGATGGTTTCTTCCTCCGAGCACAATGGCAGGTGGAAGCGCGCCAACGGTTTCATGAATGCGGTTTTCGGGCAACCGCAAATCGGATAGACCAGATCCAGCATCGAGGCAATGACGCGCTGCAGCGCGGTGCGCTGTTTTACCTGTCGCTCTTCGGTGATGACTTCCACTTCGACTTCATCGATCGAACGGGTGTCATGGAAACGGTCAACGATGTTGTGCAGTTGTAACGCCAGCGGACAATAGGTGTGCTGTTGCTTCGATAGCGGGCAGTGCGAGCACTGTCGGTACTCCAGCCGAGTCCAGGACGGTGGATCGCTGACGTCCTCATTGATCAGGTCAAATGTCTGCTCGGCCAGCCGGAAGTCGAATACCTCGGGGGCGGCCTCGTCAAGCTTGATGCGATAGATGATATGGACGGAGTTCATGGGCGCCTGTTGTTGGTTTTAGGTGCAGTCAGTCAGACAGTGAAACGATGCCTGCCTGTTCCGTCCATGGCCAGCTATGACGTGATCCGGTCCTGTCATGGCTGAAGCAGGAATCATGCCGGTAATTCAGTATCTTATATGGTGTTTTAGAGGCGATTTCCCGGGCCTGCTTCACGCTTTCAAAGGCCGCCTCGGCGGCGCCGGATGCTGTGGTCTGAGTCCAGGCTGAAGAGTTACTGGTAGATTTTCGTCAGAAACTGCCGCGATGTGACAGTTGGGCTGCTGCTGTGGAGAAACAAAAACGGGCGCCGAAGCGCCCGTTTTTGCCGTAAAAATACTCAGGCGCCGATCAGGCTCTGTCCGCAGACGCGGACGATATTGCCACTGACGCCCTGTGAAGCCGGGCTGGCGAAGAACGAGATGGTCTCGGCAACGTCCACTGGCTGACCGCCCTGACTCATCGAGTTCATGCGGCGACCGGCCTCACGGATCGCGAACGGAATCGCTGCAGTCATCTGCGTCTCGATAAAGCCTGGTGCTACGGCATTGATGGTGATGTTGCGGGCCTGCAACTCCGGCGCCATACCTTGCACCATTCCGATCACGGCTGCTTTGGAGGTGGCATAGTTGGTTTGCCCCATGTTGCCGGCGATTCCGGATATCGAGCTGACGCAGACAATGCGACCACCGTCATTGAGGCTGCCATCGCTCAGCAGTTGCGCGTTAATGCGCTCTTCCGAGCCGATGTTGATGTCGATCACCATATCCCAGAACTTGTCCGGCATGCCGGCCATGGTTTTGTCGCGGGTCACGCCAGCGTTGTGGACGATGATGTCCAGACCGCCATGTTCCTTGGCAGCGGCAGAAATCTTTACCGGTGCATCAGCGGCGGTGATATCGCCTTCCAGCGCGATGCCACCGATGCGGCTGGCGACCTGCTTCAGGTCATCTGCCATCGGCGGAATATCCAGCACAATCACCTTGGCGCCGTCACGGGCCAGTACCTCGGCAATGGCAGCACCGATACCACGGGCGGCACCGGTCACCAGTGCCGTCATGCCGGCCAGCGGTTTATCCCAGTTGAAACCTTCAGCAGCAAAATCTGCTGCACCAACGCGCACCACCTGGCCGGAAACATAGGCGGCTTTGGGTGACAGGAAGAAGTGCAGCGGCGAGGCAACCTGAGCGTCAGCGCCTTCATCCACGTAGATCAGGTTGGCGATCGAGGCTTTCTTGATTTCCTTGCCGAGACTTTTCACCAGCCCTTCCAGGCCGCGCTGGGCAATACGCTGCTCCAGAGCGCAGTTCTCGGGAATGCGACCAATCACGACGATGCGGCCACACTTGTCCAGCTTGCGGGTCAGCGGGTGGAAGAAGTCATAGAGGGCGCGCAGCTCAGCGGTGTTTTTGATGCCAGTGGCATCGAATACCAGCGCCTTGAACTTCTGGCTGTCTTCCTTGCTGGCAGTGTAGTTGCCGACGCTGACACCGGCGGTGCCGGCGGCTTTTTGTACATCAGCCTCAGCGGCGAGACCGGCAAGAGTGTGCAGTCTGGCTTCGCTGGCGCCCTTCAGGGTCGCCAGCACGGTGGTGACGGCCTTGCTGCCCGGCGCGGCACCGACAATCACATCGCCCTTGATAAAGGAGGCCCTGCCAGGCGTGTGGCGGTCCAGAATCACCGGGATTGGCAGATTCAGCGAGCTGAAGATTTTCTTGCCCACGGGAGAGTTGGCAATGGCCTGATAGACGTCGCTCATGATCCTGACCTCTGGCTGAGTTCGGTGGATAGGGTCGAAGGGGCGCTACTGTACCACCCCGATTGGCGCGTATTGAAACACCCGGGCAGTGCACAGGTATTGACCGCTCTCCTTCACAGCCCCGTCGGGACAGCCAACCGCTGGCCGGGCCGATGCCGCTAGACTGCGCCGGTTTCGATCCTAATGCCGCGGTGGCAGCTGTTGCGCAGGCTCCGCTCCGGCGCTTCAGGTATAGTTGTCGGCCTTGTTTCTCGGGCCCATTACAGGAGGACTGACATGCTGGCAGGCAAGAGTGTTCGCAGAGTAGCCATCATCGGCGGCAACCGGATTCCGTTTGCCCGTTCCAACACCGCCTACTTCGGTGTGTCCAATCAGGAAATGTTGACCGCGGCCATCAATGGTCTGGTCGAGCGTTTCAATCTGCAGGGTGAGCGTCTTGGTGAAGTGGCCGCCGGTGCGGTGATGAAACATGCCCGCGATTTCAACCTGGTGCGCGAGTGCGTACTGGGTTCGAAACTGGCGCCGGAAACCCCGGCTTACGATATCCAGCAGGCCTGCGGTACCGGGCTTGAGGCAGCCATTCTGGTCGCCAACAAGATTGCGCTGGGCCAGATCGAGTGTGCTATTGCCGGCGGTGTCGACACCACTTCCGATGCCCCGATCGGCGTTAACGAGGAGAAGCGCAAGGTATTCATGGCCATCAACAAGGCCAAGACCAATGGCGAAAAAGCCAAGCTGGCGCTGAAGCTGCTCAACCCGGCCTGGTTCATGCCGGATGTGCCAAAAAATGGCGAGCCGCGCACCGGCCTGTCCATGGGTGAGCATCAGGCGATTACTGCTGCCGAGTGGGGCATTCCCCGCGAGGAGCAGGACAAGCTGGCCTGGCAGTCGCACCAGAATCTGGCCAAATCCTATGCTGAAGGCTGGCAGAAGGATCTGATGACCCCGTTCAAGGGGCTTGATCGTGACAACAACATGCGTGGCGATTCCACTCTCGAGAAGCTGGCGACCCTGAAGCCGGTATTCGGTGGTGAAAACGGCACCATGACCGCTGCCAACTCGACCCCGCTGACTGATGGTGCCTCCGCGGTGCTGCTGGCCTCGGAAGAGTGGGCGAAAGAGAAGGGTCTGCCGGTACTGGCGTATCTGACCTTTGCCGAAGTGGCGGCTGTCGATTTCCTGAAGAAGAAGGAAGGCCTGCTGCTGGCGCCGGCGTATGCTGTACCGCGCATGCTCGACAAGGCCGGTATTACCCTGCAGGACTTCGATTACTACGAAATCCACGAGGCCTTTGCCTCGCAGGTGCTGTCGACCCTGAAGGCCTGGGAAGACGAGCGCTTCTGCAAGGATCGCCTCGGCCTCGACAAGCCGCTGGGTGCCATCGATCGCGCCAAGCTGAACGTCAAGGGCAGCTCACTTGCAGCCGGGCATCCGTTCGCCGCCACCGGTGGCCGGATTCTGGCCAATGCCGCCAAGCTGCTGAACGAGAAAGGCAAGGGCCGGGTGCTGATCTCGGTGTGTGCTGCCGGTGGTCAGGGCGTGACGGCGATTGTCGAGAAGTAATTCTCTGCCGAAACTGTGGTAACGAAAGGCCGGGCCATGCCCGGCCTTTCAATTTCAGGGGAAAAGATCACGCGATCTCAGCCTGACTGCGGCATAATCCGCACTCCTGAATGAACCCGAAGATCATGGCTGCTTCCCGTACTGTTCCGCTTAGTTTGTTCCGCTTTGCCCTGCAATGGCTCGCTCCATACCGCCTGGCGGTACTTGGCGCCTCACTGGCGTTGCTGTTCACTGCCACCATCACGCTGTCGATTGGTCAGGGTCTGAGGCTGCTGATCGACAAGGGGTTGGCGGCGGGCGAAGCGGCGCTGCTGAACCAGTCGGTGCTGATTTTCTTCGTGCTGGTGGTGGCGCTGGCGATCGGCACCTTTGCCCGCTTCTATCTGGTGTCCTGGCTGGGTGAAAGGGTGGTGGCGGATATCCGCCGCCGGGTATTCGATCATCTGCTGACCCTGCATCCGGGCTTTTTCGACCAGAACCGCAGTCTGGAAATCCAGTCGCGACTGACCGCTGATACCACCTTGCTGCAGACCGTGATCGGTTCGTCCGTGTCGATGGCGCTGCGCAATACTCTGATGATGGTGGGCGGGATCATCTGGCTGTTTATTACCAATCTGAAACTGACCCTGATCGTGATGGTATCGGTGCCGCTGGTGGTGGCGCCGATTATCATTTTCGGTCGTCGCGTGCGAGGTTTGTCGCGCAGTAGTCAGGATCGGCTGGCCGATGTCGGCAGTTATGTCGGTGAAATGCTCGGCCAGATCAAGACGGTGCAGGCATTCAATCATGAGCCGCTGGATCGCCAGCGCTTTGCCGGCGTGGTTGAGGAGTCCTTCAATGTCGCCCGGCGTCGCATTGTCCAGCGAGCGCTGCTGATTGTGGTAGTGATTGTCCTGGTGCTCGGGGCAGTGGGTGTGATGCTCTGGGTCGGTGGCATGGATGTTATCGAGGGTCGCATTACCGGCGGCGAGTTGGCTGCTTTTGTTTTCTATGCGGTGATTGTTGGTTCGGCAGTAGGTTCGATCAGTGAAGTGATCGGCGAGTTGCAGCGGGCTGCCGGCGCGGCAGAGCGAATTGTCGAGTTGTTGCATTCACGCAGTGAAATTGAGGCGCCGGCGCAGAACATGCAGCAATTGCCTGAGCGTGTTGCCGGTGGCCTTCAGCTTGAGCAGGTGACGTTCAGCTACCCGACCCGGCAGGACCGGCCGGCACTCAACGGCGTGACACTGAATGTGCTGCCAGGGGAAACACTGGCGCTGGTGGGCCCCTCCGGCGCTGGCAAAACCACGCTGTTTGATCTGCTGCTACGTTTTGCTGATCCGCAGCAGGGTCGAATTCTGCTTGATGGTATCGATATTCGGCAGTTGTCACCGCACGACCTGCGCCAATGTTTTGCACTGGTGCCACAGCAGCCGGCGCTTTTCTATGGCAGTGTCGAGGACAATATCCGCTATGGCCGTCCGGATGCCGACATGGCCGAGGTGGAAGCAGCAGCTCGGGCTGCCAATGCAGAGCAGTTTATTTTGCAGATGCCGGACGGTTACCGGACCCGCATCGGTGATGGTGGGGTTGGTCTTTCCGGCGGCCAGAAGCAGCGTATTGCTATCGCCCGGGCAGTGCTCGCGGATGCCCCGCTGCTGTTGCTGGATGAAGCCACCAGTGCGCTGGATGCGCAAAGTGAACATCTGATCCAGCAAGCGATGGAAAGACTGATGCAGGGCAGGACCACGCTGGTGATCGCCCATCGTCTGGCGACAGTGACCGGGGCTGATCGTATTGCAGTGATGGATCAGGGCAGGTTGCAGGCAGTCGGCACCCACGCCGAGCTGATCCGTGACAACCCGCTCTATGCCCGATTGGCGGAGTTACAGTTCAGTCAGTAGTGCTGGTGTTGGCGGCCACGTGTGCGCTGACTGCGCGCATGAACGAAATCACTTCCGCCATATGCTCGCGAAACAACGGATCAACGCTGGTTTTCGCGATCACCACCTGGTGTTTCTCCGAGACCCACACGGTCTGGCCCCAGACGCCGTTGAAAAAATATTCCTGGTCCGGGTCCTTTGGTACCCACAGGTGATAACCATAGCCGCGCTCTGCATAGCCATTGCCTGCGGCCAGCCAGGGCTCCGGCCGCTGTGTCGCTTCGCGCACCCAGCCGGCCGGCAATAGCTGCCGGTTGCGCCAGACGCCCTGCTGCAGATAGAGCTGGCCGAGCTTGGCGTAATCGCGCAGGGTAATATTCAGACAGCAGAAACCGAGCTCGACACCGCTCTGATCCAGACTCCAGATCGCTTCATCCTGCATGCCCAGCGGTTGCCACAGGGTAGCTGCCGCGTACTCGCTGACCGGCTTGCCGGTGGCGCCTTCCAGCACCCAGGCGAGAATCTGGGTATTCGGGCTGATGTAGTGAAAGTCTTCGCCGGGGGCGCGGGCGGCGGGCAGGTCGGCAATCACGTCCCGTACCGGCTCGCCAAGCAGGAAGGTGCGGTAGAACAGCATGTTGATGTCGGAGAACTGCTCGTCGTAGATCTCGCTGAAACGAATGCCGCTGGCCATCCGCAGCAGGTCGCGAATCGGTACTTCGCCCCAGGCTTTGCCATCAAGCTCTTGCACGTACTGTTTGACGGGATCATCAAGGCTATCGATCTCACCCCGTTCCAGTGCGATAGCTGTCAGCATGCCAACCACGGATTTGGCCACTGACCAGGAGGTAAAGCGGTCAGCCGCATCGGCAGACTGATAATAGTTTTCCAGAACCTGCACACCGTTGTGTAACACCGTCAGCCCGGTGGTCTCGGTGCGCTGAAGAAATTCCGTGGTGCTGACTATGCGGCCTTCATGGGCAAAGGATGGCGGTAATGATCCGTTGCCCCGGGTAAAGACAAAGGGTTCGCTACTGGCAGGCACTATCCGGTAGGGAAACACCTTCTCCATGTTGCGAAAGTTTTGCAGACGATAGTCCGGATGCAGCAGCGTCGTCATCACACTTGGCGAGTAGGGCGACCAGGGCCGATACCACCAGCAGGCAGCAGCAATAATGATCAGGGCGGTGGTCAGCAGGGCGAGGCGAATACCGCTCATGTGAGCTCCGGTATGGCGTTGTTCTGATTGTGCCAGCGCCGACAAGTTGCTGGCAAAAGCCTCAGGACGTTGGCGCCAGCACGGTGAGCATCAGTCTGACCGCTTCATGACTGACCTCCTCCATATCGGTCTGGTTCACATAGATGCCATCGATCATCAGCCGGCACAGTCCGTGCAGGGTTGCCCAGCTGGCTTGTGCCAGCCGCAGCGGCTTGCTGCCTTTTGGCAGGCGCTGCTGGCCCAGCAATGTGCTGATGCGCTCAGCGTAGTGACGAAAGCAGGCGAAGGCGGTTTCCTTCAGTTCCGGGCTGGGGTTTGCCCCCTTCCAGATCGGTCTGCCGAACATCAGCTCGTAGCGGTCCGGGTGATCAATCGCGAAATGCAGGTAATCACGGACAAAGCCGGCAAGAGTGGCCTGCAGTTCTTTAGCCGAGTTGGCCGCTGGCGGAGCCAGGTCTATCAACCGGTCGAGTTCGCGAAAGCCCTCGGTGGCCAGGGCGCAGAGCAGATCGTGCTTATCCTTGAAGTGGTGATAGGGCGCCATCCGCGACACCCCGACCCGTTCGGCGAGCTGGCGCAGGGACAGGCCATCAATACCACTTTCTTTCAGCATCACATTGGCCTCCTGCAGCAGGGCGCTGCGCAGATCGCCGTGGTGATAGGGGCTGTGGCCGGCCATGGAGACTCCCAAAGGTGGCTTTGTAACTTGACAGCGTCAAGATACCCTCCTATCTTGACGCTGTCCAGATGCTCTGGCCGGGCCCTGTTATCTGTTATGGAGATCCTCATGACCACGTTCCCGCACCTGCTTGCGCCGCTTGATCTTGGCTTTACCACGCTGAAAAACCGGGTGGTGATGGGCTCCATGCATACCGGCCTTGAGGACCGCATCTGGCATCGCGGCAAGCTGGCGGAATATTTTGCCGAGCGCGCTCGTGGCGGTGTCGGCCTGATTATCACCGGCGGTTTTAATCCGAATCGCAGCGGCTGGTTCTATCCGTTCTCTGGCAGCATGATCAATCTGGCTGATGCGCTCAGTCATCGGCCGGTGACCAAGGCCGTACACGATGCCGGCGGCAAGATCTGTCTGCAGTTGCTGCACGCGGGTCGTTACAGCTATGTACCCTGGTCGAAATCCGCCTCTGCGATCAAATCGCCCATCAACCCGTTCAAGCCGAAAGCGCTGACCACCAAGCAAGTGCAGCAGACGGTGAAGGATTTTGCCAACGCGGCAAAACTCGCCAAGAAAGCCGGTTATGACGGTGTCGAACTGATGGGCAGCGAAGGCTACCTGATCAATCAGTTCACCGCCCCGCGCTCGAACAAGCGTACCGACAAGTACGGTGGTAGCAGCGAAAATCGCCGGCGTTTTCCGGTGGAGATTGTTGAAGCGGTACGCAAGTCCTGTGGCAAGGATTTCATCATCGTGTTCCGTATGTCGATGATTGATCTGGTGCCGGAGGGCTCCACCCGCGACGAGGTACTGGCTCTCGCCCAAGCGCTGGAAAAGGCTGGCGTCAATATTCTCAATACTGGTATCGGCTGGCACGAAGCACGGGTGCCGACCATTGTCACCTCAGTGCCGCGCGCGGCTTTTGTCGAACCGACTGCACAGGTCAAACAGGTGGTGTCGATCCCGGTGATTGCTTCTAACCGGATCAACATGCCGGATGTGGCAGAACAGATTCTCGCTGACGGCAAGGCCGACATGGTGTCGATGGCGCGGCCAATGCTGGCGGATGCCCATTGGGTGAATAAAGCGGCGGAAGGACGGGTTGACGAGATCAACACCTGCATCGCCTGTAATCAGGCCTGCCTTGACCACACCTTCAACCTCAAGCGCGCGTCCTGTCTGGTTAACCCACAGGCCTGCCACGAAACCGAACTGGTCTATCTGAAGACCCGCAAGCCGAAAAAAATTGCCGTGGTCGGCGCTGGCCCTGCCGGTCTGGCCGCAGCGACGGTGGCGGCAGAGCGCGGTCACGATGTCACTCTGTTCGATGCCAGCGATCGTATTGGTGGGCAGTTCAACATGGCTGCTCGTATTCCCGGCAAGGAAGAGTTCTGGGAAACCATTCGTTATTTCAGTAAGCGCATCGAGAAAACCGGCGTCAAACTGGTGCTGAACCGTCGTATCGCCGATGGCGAGCTGGAGAAAGAAGGTTTCGAGGAAATTATCATCGCCACCGGCGTGACTCCACGCCGCCCTGGCATTCCCGGGGTCGATCACCCGATGGTGATGCTCTATACCGATGTATTGCTGGGCAAACGTACCGTCGGCAATCGCGTTGCCCTGATCGGCGCCGGCGGTATCGGCTTTGATGTCGGCGAATTTCTCGCCCACGACGCCACCGCCGTGCAGCCGCAGCCGCTGGAAGACTGGATGCAGGAGTGGGGAGTCAGCTTCCATTCTGATCAGCCCGGTGGCCTCGAGCGCGGCGAACCGCATCCGTCCGCCCGCAAACTCTACCTTCTGCAGCGCAAGGCCTCAGCCCTTGGCAAGGACCTTGGCCGCACATCTGGCTGGGTGCACCGCGCCGTGCTGAAAATGAAAGGCGTGGAAATGATCGGTGGCGTCAGCTACGACCGCATCGATGACAAGGGCCTGCACATCACCGTTGGCGGCGAATCGCAGCTGCTGGAAGTGGATAATGTGGTTTTGTGTGCCGGTCAGGAATCGCTGCGCGAGCTGTATCGGGAAAACAGCGACGGCAAGGCCAAGTATCACCTGATTGGTGGCGCCGAGCTGGCCGCCGAGCTGGATGCCAAGCGGGCGATTCGTCAGGGTTCTGAACTGGCTGCGCGGTTGTAGCGAATTGAAGATGTTTGCAAGAAGCTGATGTCAGGCCAGTGCGCCTGTCAGGGGTGGCCGGGACCATCGGAGCCATGGATGGCGGAGATGAGCTACAGGGACGTACTCGTGCGTGTCCCGGGAAAGACAGGACACTGACTCAGCCGGGAGCTCACTGCCGCAACTGAAACCCATGTTCTCTGGCATTGCCGCATCCAAGGCAACCGCGCCATACTGACCGGACAATCGGGAGGGGCCATGGCCGACGGAAGTCACTCTGCAGTGATCTATATGCTGCGTACCGCGCAGCAGCACCATGTCCAGCTCAGCATGATGGCGGACCAGAAGGCCAGCGCCCTGCTG
>JBFHPX010000057.1:0-11204 GCA_041592575.1 Alcanivoracaceae bacterium | reverse complement strand
GTCGACGTCCATGCCGTTGTGCGACAGCAGAATGACGATCTGGGCGCCTTCGCTGCGGGCCTGATCGACCACCTCCTGCATGCTGTCGTCCTGGATGCCGAAGCTCCATTCCGAAATCATGTGCCGCGGATTCGCGATCGGGGTATAGGGGAAGGCCTGGCCGATGATGGCGGTCGGCACGCCGTTGATCGGGCGGATTACATAGGGTTTGAACACCCGTTCGTTCCATTCGGCATCGACGATGTTCTGTGCCACGAAGTCGATACGATCCTTGAAGTCTTTCTCGATGATCTCGCGCACGCGGTCGGCGCCGTAGGTCATTTCCCAGTGCGCGGTCATCACATCGACGCCGAGCAGGAGTTGCGCGTCGACCATGTCCTGTGCGCCGGTCCACAGCGAGGTGGCGGAGCCCTGCCAAGTGTCGCCGCCGTCGAGCAGCAAGGCGCCGGGGCGCTGGGCGCGGACTTGCTTGACCAGTGTGGCCAGATGCGCGAAGCCGCCGACCTTGCCGTATTGACGCGCCGCAGCGACGAAGTCGAGCGAAGTGAAGGCATGCGCGTCCAGCGTGCCGGGTGCTATGCCATAGGCCTTGAGAAACGCCTCGCCGACCAGGTGCGGCGGCTGGCCTTGCATCGGGCCGACGCCGAGATTGATATTCGGTTCGCGGAAATAGATCGGCAGCAGTTGCGCGTGACAGTCGGTGTAATGCATCAGGGAAACATTGCCGAAGGCCGGCAGTTCATAGATGTCACCAGGTGCCTTGCCGGGCTTGGCGCCGCCGCTTCCGGCGGATTTGCCGGCGCTGTTGTCGCAGCCTGGCAGGCTCATGCCCGCGGCACTGGCGACGGCCAGCAGTTGCAGGAATTCACGGCGTGAGATGGTCATGGCAAACCTCGCAGAGCAGTAATGATTGAGAATGACGCGCGCCGGGACATCACTATTCCACGCGCGAAATAATTGGATTCAGTCGGGTTTTCGCAGGCCTGAAAGTATGAACCCGGCCTGAAAAGCGGGCCGGGTTCTGGGCGCTGGTGCCAGCTACTTGCGAGTGCTGGGGCCGTTGATAACGAGGCCGTTGCTCATGTAGGTCTCGAAATATTCCAGGGCTTTGTACTCGTCGCTCTGGAGATCGTAAGGCCGCGCACGCACCTGTTTGTTGCAGCCCTCATAGCGGCTGTGCAGTGTGCTGAGTTCGGTACCGGCACGATGCACAGGGAAGTGCGTCGTGTGGCCCAGCATCGGGCTCAACAGGTCGGCACGAACCTTCATGCCGGCGCTGCTGACATGACAATCCGCACAAGCCAGATTGAGCTGGCCGCGTTTGGCATAGAAATGCTGCTTGCCGCGTTCATAGGCGGCCAGTGCGCGCGGGTCATCCGGAATCACAATGTTGATCTTCTTGCCACGGGAAGTGAATGCCATGTAACCCGAGATATCGGCCAGATCGCCCTTGCCGGTCTTGAACGGCTTTTCGCCATTGGCGATACGGCAGGAATTGATGGAGTCTTCCAGGGTGACGACGACGCCCTTCTTGGTGTCGAACTTCGGGTAGGTGTGACTGATGCCGATGCCGTTGTTCGGGAAGCAGCTTGCATAGGTCTTGCCATTGGCAAACGGCGTGTTGAAGAGTTTCTTGCCGTTCTCAAGACCCAATTCGTACGGCGGGAAGTCCTCGATGGCCTCCCACTGGGCACGGGATTCCGGGTCCAGAGCATAGACGCCATTGCCATACTCCTCGAACGGAACGTCCGGAAACTTTTTCTTGAAATAGGCGCGCATGTCCTTCAGATCCTGCTCCGGGCTGGCGGTGGCCGCCTGCGGCAATGCGCCGGCGATACCGAATGCCACGACGATGCTCAGGAGTTTTCTCATGGATGGTGTCTCCTTCGGTGGTGGGCGGGCCGCCACATGGCGCAAGCCCGCCGAATTATTGTTAGCCGATGACCGTTTCCGACGAATCCTTTTCGCCTTTGTTGTCCACCCAGCTGAGAGTGAACTTGTCGCCGGCTTTCGCGCCTTTGAAACGGAAGGACAGATACGGATCCTTGGAAATGGCGACGCCCCACAGCGCGGTCATTACGACGTTGCCATTGTGGGTGCAGGTCAGTTCCTGGATGAAGTGCGCCGGAATCAACTCACCGGTTTTCTTATCCTTGATCAGTCCAGTTTCCATCGGATGTTTGATCAATGCCTTCACCGTGGTGACATCACCCGCCAGTTTGGCAACGACTCTCATTTTATTGGCCATAATGCTTCCTCTTGCCTGATTCGTTGTGAATGCGCGCGTGATCCAGGATCAGCCGCCGCAACCGCCGATGGTGACCTTGACCTCTTTGCCCGTGCTGTGCAGCTTGCCGCCGGCCTTGACCACGGCAATCACGCTGGTGGTCTTGCCCAGCTTGATGCGCGTTGAGATGAAGGGCTCGGTTGCGGCACTCAGCGTGTAGCTGGAGGTGAGCGGGGTGGCGTTCTTCTCGGCGAGGATGCTGATGGATTCGACACCGTCCATCGAGACTTCGACCGAGACCGGAACGACCGCGCCGTTTTCGGCGATTTCCGGAAGTTTGATGCTGATCTTGTCACTGCCTTCAAGTGCCGCGGAACCGAACAGGCCTTTCAATGCATCGTCGACGCTCTTGGCGTCGAAGGCGGCTTGCGGCCATGCGGCGAGGGCAGCGCGCGGTGTCAACAGGCCGGCGCTGAATGCCATGCCCAGTGCACCGACTGCCAGGGTGCCTTTCAGTAGTGTTCTACGTTTCATGTCTGTCACTGCGTTTCTCCTCGGTGTGCCAATGCCGGTGCTTAGAGGGTGTAGATATATTCGATAACTTTGTCGATCTCGTCTTCCGACAGCACGTTATGCCGACCAAACGGAGGCATCATGCTGTTGGGATTGGCCTTGGTCGGGTCCCAGATCTGGGCGCGCAACTTGGCCTTGTCCGGAAAACGGGCCGCCATACTGATCAGTGGTGGTCCGATGTTGCCCGCCAGTTCCCCGCCTTCGATCTGGTGGCAGGCCAGGCAGTTGCCTTTCTTGCGTTCAAAGGCGATTTCCTTGCCTTGTTCGACGGGCGAGAGCTTTTTGGTTTCTTCAGCAGCAGTGACCAGTGCAGGTGCCAGCAGCAGGCTGCCCAACAATGCGGCTACGGAAGTGGTGGTGGATAAGATGCTTGAGTAGTGCCGCATCATTGCCTCCTCAGTTAGGGTTATGGCTCGGGTTGTGACTCTGACGACACATTTGTACCACTAGAGCAAGAGCACGCAGACTAAAACAGCGTAAGCCCGAATATAGACGCGCCCCCGGTCGCAGTCAAAGTTACACTTGCTCAGGGGTTAGACGAGGCACCACAGCATTTCATTCCATGATTACGCCGTGTGATGGCGGAGTAAGGCTAGTTTCGTTGCTGCTCTTTTTCTTCCAGTGCGAGTTTTTCCAGGATCTGCAGCCGGGCCTCGATGCGCGAGGCCTGATAAAAGTCCAGTCCGGGGATGCGTTTCCCCAGTGTCAGCTGTTCGACGGCCTCAAAGGTTTGACCATTTAGATAGTAGTACTCCGCCATGGCCTCATGGGCGTCCGCCTCCCGTTTCATGCCCCGCGAGGCCTGCGCCAGCATCAGATACAGATTCGGATCGGGGCGGGTCTGTCGCCGGCGGGCCTCTTCCAGCGTCTGCTGCGCCTCGGCAAAACGGCCACTGTCGAGCAGGGTTCGGGCATAACCTTCGACCAGCACCGGGTTGTTCGGGTAGGTGCGCAGCAAGCGTTGGTACTGCGCCTGAGCCGCTGCGCTGTTGCCGGTTTTCAGTTCGGTGTGTGCCAGCGCGATCTGATAGGCCATGCGGTCGGGATCGTTCTGGCTGAGACGAGTCAGTTGCGCCTTGGCAGCATCGCGTTCGCCGAGTTCGGCCTGAGCCAGCGCCTTGCCGTAGTCGCGTGCGACTGCGGGCATCGCCGGGTCGGTCTTGGCCTGGCTGAAGAAGGCATAGGCCCGTTTGGCATCAGTGCTGGTGAGTACCCGCAGCTTGGCCTGCGCCAGGTAGAAGTTCAGGTTGTCCTGTACCTGCTGCGGCCGCTGCTGTTCGGCGCGAGCCAGGGATTCAGCGATACGGTCGGTGGTGACCGGGTGGGTGCTGAGGAACGGCGGCAGGCCTTCACCATAGAGTCGGGTGCTCTGCTGCAGGCGCTCGAAAAAGCCCGGCATGCCGCGCGGGTCGAACTCGGAACGCGCCAGGGTCTGCATGCCGATGTTGTCGGCTTCCTTTTCATTGGCACGGGTAAAGTTGATCTGTTGTTGAATCGCGCCGGCCTGTACCGACATCAGCGCGGCCTGGCCGGCGGCGCCGTCCTGGGTGCCGATCAGAATGGCGGCGAGGATTGCCGCGGCCACCGGCAGCCCCATGCGGCTGGCGGAATCATAGGCGCGCACCAGATGTTTCTGTGTGACATGCGCGATTTCATGCGCCAGCACGCCCGCCAGTTCGCTCTCGTTATGGGCCGCCAGGATCAGCGCGCTGTGCACGCCGATAAAACCGCCGGGCGCGGCGAAGGCGTTGATTGCCGAATCCTTGACGATAAAGAAGGTGAAGCGTTCGCCGGGGGCGTCGCTGTTGGCCACCAGGCGGTTGCCCAGGCCGGTCAGGTAGGCGCTCAGCTCCGGGTCGTCGACGAAGGGTACCTGCTGGCGCAGCCGTCGCATGAAGGCCTCGCCGAGCTGCCGCTCCTGGTCGGGAGTGATCAGGCGTTCGGCAGGGTCGCCGATGTTCGGCAGATCCAGGGCATAAACCGGGCTGACCAGGCACAGATACAGCAAGCCCAGTAAAAAACGGCGCGAAAAGGCAAGCATATTGGGGTGTATAACTCGCTGGCAATGAATCGGATTGCGACCTGGGACCACGATACGCGAGGCATGTTCCCCGCGCTAGCGGGTGGGCTTATTCCCGCACAGGCCATGATGGTGACAGGGCTAATTCATTAGTATAGTCTAATATGCCATTTTCTCTGTGGAGCCTTGTATGTTCGGTATTCCGGAAATCGAAGGGCATGAGCTGGCCAAGGTGCTGGCAGACGCCCCGGATAGCATCCATTTGGTTGACGTGCGTACCCCGCAGGAAATGACCCAGGGCGTTATCTCTGGGGCCGATCAGGTGCCACTGCATCTCGTACCGTTGAAATCGGATGAGTGGGCGCGTGATTCACGACCGATGATCATCTATTGCCGCACCGGGGCACGTTCGGCGCAAGCCTGCGCGTTCCTGGCCGCGCGTGGTGGTGACAGGCAGTACATCAATCTCCGTGGCGGTATCCTGAACTGGGTGCAGCAAGGCCATCAGGTGGTTGCTCCCGGTGCTGTATCATCGGCCACTTAAGTATTTGCCCCGGGACGCGATATAGGTATTCAGGGTTGCGTTAGCAAGGCAGTTGTCATATAAGTGCACTGCTCAATTCTAACGTTCCTGGCATCGTGTCCCTTCGGGGCATAGACGTCATATAAATTCAGAATCTAAGGAGTCTTACACATGGCTAATTTCGACGAGGAACTGGATGCGTCCGGCCTCAACTGCCCGCTGCCCATCCTGCGTGCAAAGAAGGCTCTCAATGGCCTGACCAGCGGTAAAGTCCTGCATATCATCGCGACCGACCCGGGTTCCGTGAAGGATTTCGAGGCGTTTGCCAAGCAGACCGGCAACACCTTGATCGAGTCCAATGAGTCCGGTGGTAAGTACCACTTCATGATCAAGAAGTCCTGATCCTCGGATTCTTGCTCTGACGGCTAGTCCGGCTGTCCGCGCGCTGCGCAGGATGCTTGCTCGGAATACAACCGTACAGAACGAAAACCGCCAGGCCCGAAGCCTAGCGGTTTTTTTTCGCCCAAAAATAACCCCGGACGAGCCGGGGTGTGCGTGGCTGGTTCAGCGGTGGACGATCAGAATGTCCAATTGACCTGGGCGCTGAGGATATCCACCGTGTTGTCGTATTCGCCGGTGATGTTACCCGCGGTGCCGCTGCTGTGATTGATGCGGGTGTCGTCGACAAACAGGTGGGCATAACCGACATCGAAGGAGATGTCCGGCGAGTACTGATAGTTCGCGCCGAAGGCCAGCCAGGTGCGGTCGTTGCCGGGGATGCGCGGGGTGCGCCGCGCATCATTCCGGATCGGCTCCTCATCGAAGGCGATACCGGTGCGCAACAGCCAGGCGCTGTTGTAACGGTAATTCAGCCCCAGTGAGTAGCGCATGCTGTTGCTCCAGTCTTCGACGGTGACGGAGTCGGGTTGAGTCGACGCATACTCCACACGCAATTCCTGGAAACGGTTCCAATGCGTCCAGGTGGCATCGGCGAGCACGGCCCATTGTGAATCAACTTCATGGTACAGGCTCAGCGATGCGGATTCGGGCAGGGTTACACTGGCGGAAACAGACGTGGGCACGAAGATGCCGATGCCGGTAAAGAACGCGTCCGCATTCGCGAATGTTGCGTCACCCTTGAGATCCTGTTTGATCTTGGAACGGTAGGCGAAGCCGATGCGCGTCCCTGGATTCACGTCATACATCAGGCCGAAGTTATAGCCGACGCTCCAATCGTCACCCTCGATCTCGCCGCTGGCATCGGCGTTGCTGACACCAAGAACACCGCATGTCGCAACGGCTGTCGCAGCATCCATGCCGGGGTTCTGCGCCATGACCACGCCAGCGCAGCTGGAGGTCTGATTGATGGCCTGGCTCAATGTCGCCTCGATATACTGCACATTCAGGCCGACGCCGACAGAAAGATTGCTTGCCGCCCTGTAGGCGATAGTCGGGTTGATATTGATGGTCTTCAGATCGGATTCGATGGCGTGATAGCGGCCCACCCAGTCAGCGTCATATTCCGTCTTGAGCCCGAACGGGGAACTGATACCGATGCCGAGCACGAAATCATTCGGCAGCCTGTGGCTGTAGAAGAGGTTCGGTACCAGCGCGACGCCACCGGCATCGCCACCATCGCCGCCGGCTACCGGCGCGCCCAGCGCATTCGTTGCGCTACCTGAGAAATCGGCCGAGGGTTTGATGATGTGGCCGGCAGCAGCCAGCTGATTGCCCGTGAGGTACATCAGGCCGGCGGGGTTGAAGAAGATGGTGCTGGCATCCGCAGCGCTTGCGCCGGCGCCGGCGTAGGCGTTGCCCAGGCCGCTGGCCCCTTGTTCGATCAGCGCAAAGCCCGCTGCGCCGGCGTGGGTCGTGGTGATCGTCAAAATAGTGGCGAAGAGGCGCGGTAACCGGGGGGGGGATTGACGCTGGGCCATGGTCGACTCCTTGGGTTTTCGGGGTTAGGTAATTTATTGAAGCACATAATTTGCGCATTGGTGAGAATGTCGTCAATTACTCTGCATTTCTGTTGCGGGAAGGCAACTGTCTGCGGCAAGTCATTCCGTGGCATAGCCTTTGCTAACGGAATCTATTTGACAATTTGTGGCTTCGTTGCCATTCTGTGGCGAGCGCCTTAGCGGTTGTCGCTGAAAAGCAACGAGTTGCACACTATTCCACCCTGGAGGGATGAGAAAATGAAAATGACTGTGAAACATTCACTGGTTGCCGTCGCTGTCGCGGCCGCTATCGCAGCCCCGGCGGCCTATGCCACCAACGGCTATTTCAAGGAAGGTTACGGCACCAAGAACCGTGGTATGGGTGGCGCGGGTATCGCGTTCTCACAGGATGCGATTGCTCCGGCGACCAACCCCTCGGGTATTGCTTTCACCGGTAACCGCGTCGACTTCGGTGTGGAACTGTTCAACCCGCGTCGTGATGCCAGCCTGGATGCCACCACCATGGGCGGCGCCAATACTGGCAAGGTTGACAGCGGCGCCACGCTGTTCGCGATCCCGCATGCGGGCTTCGCCTTCAATATGGGCAACATCACTGCTGGCATGAGCATCTCGGCCAACGGTGGCATGAACACCCGTTATAACTCGAATCTGTATGCCAATGCGTTTGGTCCGGCGATTCCGGGCTTTGCCGGAATGCTGGCTGGTTTCGGCTTCGTCGATGCTCCCGCCAATGCTGCAGCGCTGGCCTCGAATCCCAATGTCGGCTCGACACTGGGCGTGAACCTGTCTCAGGTCATTCTTGCCCCGACGGTGGCCGCCAAACTGAATGACGATCATGCCATCGGCGCTTCGCTGCTGGTCGGTTATCAGCGTTTCCGTTCCTACGGCCTGGGCCTGTTCCAGGGCTTGTCCTCCTCCGGTGCCCATGTCACCAACAAGGGTGACGATGACGCCTGGGGTGCGGGTGTACGCTTAGGCTGGACCGGTGAAATCACCGATAGCATCACCTTGGGCGCACAGTATTCCTCCAAGATCTACATGCAGGAATTCGAGCGTTACCAGGGCTTGTTCGCCGAACAGGGTGACTTCGATATTCCGGCCAACTTCGGTGTTGGTATTGCTGTGAAGGTCACTCCGGCCACTACCGTCGCCTTCGACGTGCAGGAAATCCAGTACGGCGATGTTCCCGCGATTGCCAATGAAGGTCCGACGGCCACCCAGTTCTTCGATGCACTCTCCGCCGTGCTGGCAAGTGGTATGCCGTATAGCGGTCCGGGCGCTCTCGGTACGGATTCAGGATGGGGCTTCGGCTGGGAAGACACCACGGTGTATAAGCTGGGTGTGAACCACGAACTGAACAGCCAGTGGACCGTGCGCGGTGGTTTCAATTACAGCACCGCTACCATCGACGAGGATCAGAATCTGTTCAACATTCTGGCCCCGGGTATCGTGCAGAAGCACATCTCGCTGGGCTTCACCTACATGCCGACCCAGTACAATGAAATCAGCGTGAACTACATGCATGCGCTGCGTGAAGAACAGGCCTATGCGTTCTCTTCGGCAGCTTACGGTGGCATCGGTTACACGCCGGAGATCGGCATGGACCAGAACGCCATTGAAGTCAGCTATGGCATGAAGTTCTAAGCATTGTCGATTCGACAAGGACGCTTTAGTGCTTGAGTAACACAAAAAGGGCCATGCTTGACATGGCCCTTTTTTTTCATCATTTAGTTTGTGCGGGTGGCGAAGGTTTCGTCTAGAATGGCGCCACACGAATAATCACCGGGATAAGGATTAGGAGGCAATAATGTTGAAAGCGACAAAAATCTTTGCGGGCATGCTGACCGCGGCCCTGACGCTGCTGCCGATGGCGGCCAGTGTCCAGGCGGCTGATGTCTTCAAACCGTTCATCCTGGCCTCGAAAGGCCCGGGCGAACTGAATGCCAAGGTTGACGAGGTCAAAACCGCGCTGCAGGGCGCCGGCTTCGAACTGGTGGCTGACTATGTCCCGTATGACAATGCCCACGTCATTGTTTTCACCAATGATGCGATCAAGGCCGTTGCGGCCAAGACCACCTATGGTGGTTACGCGGCTGCCCAGCGCGCGGCTGTCACCAAGGTCGGTAAGGATCTGCAGGTCAGCTATGTGAACCCGGTGTACATGGCCTATGCCTATCACCTGGACAGCGATCTGGGTAAGACAGCAGAAGCCCTGGCCAAGGCACTGGGCAATATGCAGGATTTCGGTTCCGCAAAGGGTCTGTCGGAGCGCAAGCTGTCGAAATACCACTACACCTTCGGTATGGAGTATTTCAACGATCAGTACGAGCTGGCCAGCTATGGCAGCTATGCTGATGCCAAGAAGAAAGTGGAAGAGAATCTCGCCTCCAACAAGCTGGGCATCCGTCAGCTGTACCGCATCGATATCCCGGGCAAGGAAGAAACCATCTACGGTGTTTCCATGCAGGCTCCGGCCGGCGGTGATCAGTACTACGACGACAAGTTCCAGATGGGCGTTGTCGATTTCGGCGAGTTGAAAGGCACGCCGTATCTGCCCTACGAAGTGATGGTGACCGGCAACCGCGTGGTGGCCATGCATATGCGCTTCCGTATGGCGGTGCATTACCCGGATCTGAAGATGATGGGCGACAACAGCTTCATGAAGCTGATGCCGAGCCCGGAAGCGATCCGCAAGGCCCTGACCGAGGCGGTTGGCGGCAAGATGTAAACTGCCAGCAGTATCTGGCTGACAAAGACCCCGGCTTATGCCGGGGTCTTTGCGTTTGAGGTGGTGAAAATCCTTAAAGTTTCCCGCCTACGGAGTCGCTATCGAGGACAGTGAGCTGGGTCGTCACGCACGGTTGCGGGACGGGTTCGAATTTAATGGAGCGCCAGGCTCGGGTCTGGTTGGAGAGATTATATGGGGACGGGTAGATCCAAACTGCTGACGGCCGGCCTGCTGGCCGCTGTGGCTCTGCTGGGTATTGGTCTGATTGATGGGGCCGCGCTCGGGTTCATGGATGGCTTGTCTCCAGGGTTCGCACTGGCGGCCGGGGCTTTGCTGGCATTGGTCGGCTGGTCTCAGGCCAAGTCACAGGCGCGCCGCTCCCAGATGCTGGTAACGACGGCCGCGCGCATGGCCGCCAATCCCGCTGAGCGTCTTCCGTCCGTGGCGGAGCTCGGTGTGGATGCCGCTGAGGCATTGCAATCGCTTGCTACTGCGATGCGTGCGCAGAGCCAGGCCGGCGCGGCGGTGATGGCATCGATTGATGAACTCAGTGATCAGGTGCGCGGAGTCTCGGAGCGCTGCCGCAAAGCGCTCGATTCCACCGCCAATGGCACGCGCGAGGCCGAGAGTGCCATCGGTGAACTGATGGAGGCTGTGCAGGAGGTTGCGCGCGGCGCGGTGCAGGCCGCGGATTCTACCCACCAGGCTGCCAAGGAGGCGGATAACGGCAAGGTCATCATGACCGAGGCGATGGGCGCGATGTCCAGCCTGGGTGATCAGATGGGCCGTGCCAGCGATGCCGTGACCCGGCTAGGCAAGGAAACACAGAATATCGGCGCGGTGCTGGACGTGATTCGCGGTATCGCCGAACACACCAACCTGCTGGCATTCAATGCCGCGATCGAGGCCCCGCGCGCCGCTGAACAAGGCCGCGGATTTGCGGTGGTGGCGGACGAGGTTCGCACCCTGGCGTCGCGCACCCAGAGTTCCACCCAGGAAATTCAGCAGATGATCGAGCGCTTGCAGTCCGGAGCCCGCGACGCGGTGCAGATGATGGGCAAGGGTACCGTGCAGGCGGAGGAATCGGTGAGCCAGGCGGAGGCGGCCAGCCGCTCGCTGAACGCCATCACCGAAGGGGTCAGTTCGATTAAAGACAAGACCAACCAAATGGCCAG
>JBFHPX010000056.1:0-11317 GCA_041592575.1 Alcanivoracaceae bacterium | reverse complement strand
GCGTCGCTATTGGCTTCAATGGTCAGTGTTTCACCATTGCGATCCAGCACCACCAGATCCGCTTCGCGGGCGACATGCTCGTCATTGACCTGCACGGTGCCGTGCAACACGGCAAGCAGGGTATTCCAGCCATCCGGCAGGCGCAGCTCGGCGCGGTGACCAGCGCCAATCCGTACATCCCAGACATGCATCGGCGAGAAGGTCCTTGCCGGCCCCTGCTGACCATCGAGCTCGCCGGCGATTACCCGGACTTCACCGGCATGTTCCGGCAAGGCGACCACCGGAATGTTCTGCCGTTGAATGGCCTGATAGCCCGGCGCGGTCATCTTGTCCCTGGCCGGCAGGTTGACCCACAGCTGCACCATTTCAAACGGTCCGCCGCTGCGGCTGAAGGTTTCGGAATGAAACTCCTCATGAATGATGCCGCTGCCCGCCGTCATCCACTGGACGTCGCCGGTGCCGATTACACCACCGTGTCCACTGGAGTCGCGATGTGCTACTTCACCCTGAAAGGCGATGGTCACGGTTTCAAAGCCACGGTGCGGATGCTGACCGACGCCGCGCGGTTTGGCCGACGGTGTGAATTCTGCCGGGCCGGCATAATCGAACAGCAGAAACGGGCTGGCGTGCTTGCCAAGGCTTTCATAGGAAAACAGCGAGCGCACCGGGAAGCCGTTGCCAACCCAGTGCTGTGCCGGTGCCGGATAAACGCCAATGACATTTTTCATGTTTGTCTCCCGTGTGCTGTGGTGAGTGCGCACGCTGATTTGCCCATCTTGACCAGAAAACTCCCGGCGCGATAGCGCGCCGGGATCGCCCGGTTCAGCGGCGCGACGTCTGCGTGACATAACTGTTGATCAGATTGCGGTAATCCGGAATGTGATTGGAAAACAGCTGACCGAGACCTTCGACATCGTTGCGCCAGTCGCGATGCAGTTCGCAGGCAACACCAAACCAGGTCATCAGTTGTGCGCCCTGTGCCGCCATCCGCTGCCATGCGGACTGCCGGGTAATCTCGTTAAAGGTACCGGACGCATCGGTGACGACAAACACCTCGAAATCCT
The DNA here is from genome assembly GCA_041592575.1 of Alcanivoracaceae bacterium. Taxonomy (GTDB): domain Bacteria; phylum Pseudomonadota; class Gammaproteobacteria; order Pseudomonadales; family Alcanivoracaceae; genus PGZG01. The sequence continues at coordinate 10,253 of JBFHPX010000056.1, read as the reverse complement.
CCGCCAGCGCTGACAGGGTCGGGAAGGCCACACACACTTCGGTGACCACGCCGGCAATGATCAGCTGCTTCTTGCCGGTGGCTTTGATGGCAGCAACAAACTCCTCGTTATCCCAGGCATTGATCTGGCCCGGTCGGGCGATAAACGGCGCCTCCGGGAAGATCTCCTTCAGCTCCGGTACCAGCGGGCCGTTCGGGCCGTCCTCGAAACTGGTGGTGAGGATGGTCGGCAGATTGAAGTAGCGGGCCAGATCGGCCAGCGCCAGCACGTTGTTCTTGAAGGTGTCAGGCTGGATGTCTCGCACCAGTGACAGCAGGCCGGTCTGGTGATCCACCAGCAGAACGGCGGCATTGTTCTTGTCCAGACGAACGTAGGGCTTACTCATGACTTTCTCCTTTCGGGGATGATGGGATGGTGTTATTAATATTAAAAACGGGACGAATTGTTCGGTAGTTCGATATAAAGGACTGATCGTTCTGTTATAAGAACGACGTTTGATCAGGAAGGCTGTGCCCCATGCAGGATCTCAACGATCTTTACTACTTTGTCCAGGTGGTCGAGCACGGCGGCTTTGCCCCGGCTGGCCGGGCGCTGGCCATGCCGAAATCGAAACTCAGTCGGCGTATTGGCCAGTTGGAGGAGCGTCTCGGCACCCGGCTGATCCAGCGCTCCACTCGCCGCTTTGTTGTCACCGAGGTGGGTCAGCGTTACTACCAGCACTGTCGGGCCATGCTGGTGGAGGCCGAGGCGGCTCAGGAAGCCATCGACAGCCTGCAGGCCGAACCGCAGGGCATCATCCGGCTGAGCTGCCCGGTGGGGCTGTTGCATTTCCACGTCAACCGGATGCTGGCGCAGTTCATGCTGCGTTACCCGAAGGTGGTGGTGCATCTGGAGGCCAGCAACCGCCGGGTTGATGTCCTGAACGAGGGTTTTGATGTCGCCATCCGGGTGCGGCCGCTGCCGCTGGAGGACAGCGGGCTGGTGATGCGGGTGTTATCGGATCGCGGCCAGTGTCTGGTCGCCAGCCCGACCCTGATCGCCGAACGTGGCCAGCCGCAAACGCCGGAGCAACTGGCCGATTGGCCAAGCCTCAGCCGCAGTGACATGCCGCATGAACGGCACAGCTGGGTGTTACACCATGACGATGGTCGTGAAATGGTGGTTGCGCACCAGCCGCGCTATGTCACCAGCGATATGGTGGCGTTGCGTGCGGCGGCGGTGGCCGGGGTGGGCATCGTCCAGCTACCGACTCTGATGCTGCACGAAGAAGCCAGACGGGGCGGGTTGGTACGGGTGTTGCCGGACTGGGCTCCGCGTCGCGAAGTGATTCATCTGGTATTCCCGTCTCGTCGCGGCATGCTGCCGGCGGTGCGTAGCCTGATCGATTTTCTTGCCGATCAGTACGCTGCCTTTGCCGAAGAATAATGCGCCGCCATCTTGACGGGGGGTGACTGGCGAGCAGCCAAGGATTGCGGTCCGGCCAACAATGACATTGGCCGATGTCACTAATATCCAGGGCATCTGTCTTGGCTGTTTGCGAGGAATCCCGCATGAACTCCACACAAAGGTCGGTGCTTTCTGACGGCGTCGCGTTGGCGGTGACCACCTGGGGTGACCAGTCGGCGTCGCCGCTGGTGCTGGTGCACGGCTACCCGGACAACCATCTGGTCTGGCAAGCAGTGGCTGAACAGCTGGCCGACCGCTTCTATGTGATCGCCTACGACGTTCGTGGCGCCGGCGACTCCGATGTGCCGCCGCGGGTTCAGGATTACTGCATGGCGCAGTTATCGGCAGATCTGCTGGCGGTGGTCGAGGCGTTGATCCCGGGCCGGCGTTTTCATCTTGCCGGCCATGACTGGGGCTCGATCCAGAGCTGGGAGTCGGTTACCACCGAGCCGCTGCGTTCGCGCATTCTGTCATTCACCAGCATCTCCGGGCCCTGTCTTGACCATATGGGCTTCTGGATGCGGCGTCGCTTTGCCAGCCTGTCCTGGGCGGAGCAACGCAAGGCGCTGCGTCAGTTGGCGTCGTCCTGGTACATCCTGTTTTTCCAGTTACCGCTGATCCCGCCGCTGCCGTGGAAACTTGGCATGGACAAGCTTTGGCCACGGTATCTGCAAAAACGTGAAGGCGTGCGCGAGACCCATCCGAATCCGCATCAGCGCAAGGACGGCGAGAACGGCGTCAATCTTTACCGCGCCAACTTCCAGAGCAAGTTGCTGAAGCCTGATTCCCGCTACACCGACGTGCCGGTGCAATTGATCGTGCCGACCGGCGACAACTATGTTGGCGCCCAGCTGTTTGATGAGCTGCATCAGTGGGTCACGGAGCTCTATCGTCGCGATATCGGTGCCAATCACTGGGTGCCACTGAGTCACCCGGCGCTGATTGCCCGCTGGATTGGCGAGTTCGCCGAGTCCGTCGACGCTGGGCATCAGGAGCAGAAGTTTGCTGCGCTGCGGGTGGGGCTGCCGGTTGCGAAAGCCGGCTGAAGTGCGGCAGCGCCGGCGGCCATCTGATGTGCTTTGGCGGCTGCTACAACGGCGCGCCGCCGGGGAATATCATGTCCTCGGTGCCCGGGAGCTGATAGGGCAGCTCGGATTTATCCTTCAGGTGATAGCGGCTCAGTGCCATTCGTGCGTGCATCTTTTGTAATGAGGTTAACGGCGCGCGGGTGGCGACGAAGTTGGCAAGCCATGCCGGAATCATGCCGCCCGGGTCCACCAGTGTCTCAAATGTAATGCGGGTCCAGCCATCGGGTAATGCCTCAAAGACGAAGCGATTATCCAGCTCCGGGATGCGCACGGTGCCAGGCACTTCGTCCACCAGCCCGCGGGCGGCGGTCGAGCGAATCTCGGTTGTCAGCGTCAAGGGATCCTGACTAATGGTTGTTCTGGCGACGCCATCGCGATCTGCCACCGGCCAGATGCCTTTTATATAGATGTAGGCAACATCATCACCGAGTTCCGGCAGCAAACGGGCGGAATGACACTGAAACACCCACTCCGGAAAGTTCTCGACGTCTGCCAGGACGGCAATCGCTGTCAGCATCGGATAGGGCGCCTCGGTCTGGCCGCGAAAGGCGTTAAGGGGATTACCTTCCACTGGCCGCACCCAGGTGCTGACATCGGTGCGTTCACTGGCAACACGAATCTGTTTCCACTCGTCGGCGATGACAAAGGCGGGTAGCAGGGAAAAGGCCAACACCAGAAAACGGCCAACAGTGGACATCGAAAACCTCATCATCGTTGTTATGGTTGTTGTAATGAGCGCCATCAAAATGATTGCAGATAATACCTGCGGTTGCGAGATCCGGATTGCATTGTGTAAGCCATTTCTGGCGATGCAGGTGAGAAGAATCAGGCAACAGACCTATTTCCGCGGTGGCTTTATCGTCTTACCCTCGCTCTCCAGCAACGCCGTGACAATGCGTGCAATCATATGCCGGTGTTCTTCGGAAAGTAATTCAATCAGCGTGGCGAGGGTGCCGGAATCATAATGCCGCGGTGTTTCCCGCACGGTTTTATTGTTGTTTCGGGAGGATGATCGCGGGCTGTCGCCGAAGCGCAGCCACTCCGGCGAAACGCGCAGCCAGGCGGCCAGTACCACCAGCTTGTCCTGGGCCGGAATGGCAGTGCCTTCCAGCCAGCGCCTGACGGCCTGAACCGACACCGGGGAGTCCGGGTACAGCAGGTTGAATTTGCGCGCCACTGCAGTCGGACTGGCCGCGGAAATTCCGGACCGTGACAGGGCCTGAAGCAGGCGTTCGCTGAACTGGACTTTCTCGATACTGGTCGGCATGCCGGTACGCTAGCACCGGCATGGTAACTATCGGTTCACTATAATAGTACGTATCTGTTACTATTTGGAGTGGCAAGGTTGCTGCAGGCAAAAACAAAGGAGAGGAGCCGGTCGAAGGCTCCTTTATTCAGAGAGGGAAAACATACATGGGTTATCCGGATCACGCTCTGGCTGTACGCCGTCCTGGCCCGGAGCGGGTAGCGGTGATTGGTGGCGGTCTGATGCTGGCGTTGTTGATGCTACCGCTATTGTTCTGGTTCGACGATCGCACCCGGGGCGATGAAGGGGTGCCGGATTGCGATTCGCTGCCGGTATTGTCGCTGCTACGCGAGATCTATCCGCAGGTGACCAATACTCCATTGGATGACGTCATACGCGATGTGCAAAGTGTTGGCATGGACCGCCGTCTCGGCCACAGGATCTGTTACGCCAGAATCGGCGAGAGCCAGCAGCAACGTCAGCTGAAATACGCCGTGTCGTACCAGCACGATGCGAATGATAGCGTCCGCATCGAACTGGTCGCCGACTGATCAGGACATCCGGCTGATCATTTTCAGCGGCAGGTTGCGCATCAGAAAGCCCATCACAACCCAAGGCCAGCGTGGCACGCAGGCCTCGGCGGATTCTTTCTCGATAGCGCGGACCAGCAAACGGCAGCCGGTTTCGGTGTCGACCATAAACGGGGTGTTTTTTACCTTCTCGTTGATCTCCGAGCGGATATAGCCCGGATAGATGGTGCTGACCTTGATCGGCTTGCCGATCATCTCGGCGCGAATGCCCTCGGTCAGCGCCGCAACACCGGCCTTGGTGGCCGCATAGGTGGTGAGGTTCTTCGGCATGCCACGCATGGCGCTCATCGACGAGATCATCACCAGATGGCCATCGTTCCGGGCGCGAAAAATTTCCATCGCCGCTTCGCACTGCGCCAGTGCGGCAACAAAGTTGGTCTCCGCAGTCTGCCGGTTGGCCCAGAAGTAGCCGGTGCCCAGCGGCTGGCCCTTGCCCATGCCGGCGTTGACGATGATGCGGTCAATCTTGCCGAACTCTTCATTGAAGGCCTTGAAGACTTCAAACACCTGCTCGTAGTTAAGTACGTCCAGGGCCCGCACTGATACCTTGATGCCCTTGTGTTTGCCTTCCAGCTCCTGCTTCAACTCCTGAAGACGATCAGTGCGCCGGGCACACAACGCCAGATTGCGACCCATGGCAGCAAACTCGCGGGCCATGCCGCGGCCAAGGCCGGAGCTGGCACCGGTAATCAGTATGGTCTTGCGCATATCGGGCTCCTGTCAGCGGTAAGTAAGCAGGCGGCTATGCTCGCCCTCGAAATGTCCATGATCATTAAAGGTACTCAGGTGCATGCCACGGCGTCCGACCACGATCTTGGTTACCGAGGCATTTGCTACCACCCGGTTCAGCTTGCGCCATTCGCCATCAGGCATATTCCACAGCCGTTTGACGGTGGCGCTGATCGCACCACCGGAAGTGAACACCATGGCGCTGTCGACTTGATAATTGACAATGCTGTTCAACGAATCATCAATGCGGCGGCGAAACATCGGCCAGCTTTCCTGATACTCATTGTCATGCACTCCGGATACCCAGCGATCCAGCGCCTGTTCAAAGAAGCTCTGGAAGGCTTCCTTGGGTTTCAGGGTGCGGGCCAGATCCGCCATCATGTAAGTGCGGCTTTTGTATTTCGGGTTCTGGCGAATAATCAATTCCTGATGGTCGTACTCATTCCAGCCCGGGTCGGTGCGCCACTCCGGCGACAGCCCCATGTGGGTCAGTACATGTTCAGCGGTTTGTTTGTGCCGGCGCATATTACCGGCGACGATCATGTCCGGGCGACCGATCCGTTTCAGCAACACGCCACCAAGATGTTGCGACTGGGCAATGCCGGTGGTGGAAAGATCGTCGTAATCTGCCTTGCCCCAGGAAGCCTGGCCGTGACGAATCAGGTAGATGACTGCCATATCAGCGCTTGCCCCGGATCACTTTCTTGCTGGTGTGGTGCAGATAGTGATTGAACAGCCAGAAATGTTTGAACGCCGGATTGTGCGTCTGCTTGTGATGATAGCGGTAATAAATCTGCTGCACGATCACCGCCAGGCGGAACAGGCCGTAGACCTCATAGAAGGTCCAGTTGTCCGGCTTCAGGTTCATTTTCTGGCAGTAGTACTCGACCACCTCGCGACGGCTGAACATGCCGGGCAGGTGTGTCGGCTGGCGACGCAGCAGCTTGTTGATGCGGTCGTCATCCGCCTGCACCCAGTAGGCCAGGGTGTTGCCCAGATCCATCAGCGGATCGCCGAGGGTGGCCATTTCCCAATCGAGTACGCCGATAATATTCTGTGGGTCCTGCGCATCCAGCACCACATTATCAAAACGGTAATCGTTGTGGATGATGACGGTGGCAACATCATCCGGCATGTTGGCGTTCAGCCATTCCCGCACCGATTTCCAGCCGGGCACATTCCAGGTCCTTGATTTGTCGTAACGATCGGACCAGCCACTGATCTGACGCTGGACATAACCGCCGCCCTTGCCCAGGTGCGACAGACCGGCCGCCTGATAATCCACCTGATGCAGTTCGATGAGCTTGTCGATCACGCCCTTGCACAGTTGCCGGGTCTGCGCTTCGGTCAGCGTCATGCCTTTCGGCAGGTTAGCGCGCGGAATAATGCCCCTGATGCGGTCCATGACATAGAAGTCACAGCCCATTACCGCCTGGTCCTCGCATAGCGCCACCATGTTCGGCACTGCCGGATACACCGGTTTCAAGGCTTTCTGGACGCGATACTCGCGGACCATGTCATGTGCGCCTTTTGCCTTGTGACCAAACGGCGGCCGGCGCAGGATCAGGTCGCGATCGGGATAGCTGACCAGATAGGTCAGGTTGGATGCGCCACCGGAAAATTGTTTCACCGTTGGCTCGCCGGCCAGTGATGGCACCTGCTGTTTCAGCCAGGCATCCATCAGCGCGATATCAAAGCTCTCGCCGTCACGAACCTCCTTCGGTTTATCAATCAGGGCATCGGTGGCGGCCATCTCAGCGCTCCAGTTTCTTGTACAGACGGCGACCGGCGTCAGCGACACCATAGTTATACAGCACCGGCGCATAACGCTTGATCAGCGAAAGCGCCTTGCCTTCCGCATGCGGCAATTCAAGGAAGCGCTGCTTCTGTTGTGCGCGAACAATTTTCGCTGCCACCTGTTCGGCGCTCAGCTTGCCACCGGCCAAAAGCTTGCGCACGGTCTGGTCCATGCCCTGTTCCGGCGTGCGCATGGTGTCAGCGAGATTGGTCTGGAAAAAGCTCGGGCAGACCACGGTGGTATGAATGCCGTAGGGCGCCAGTTCATGGCGCAGGGTTTCCGACAGGGACACGACGCCAGCCTTGGTGACATTGTAGGAGCTCATGGTTGGCGCATTAGCCACCGCCGCAAGCGAGGCAATGTTGACGATATGGCCGCTCTTCTGCTGTTTGAATAGCGGTACAAAGGTGCGACAACCACGGATCACACCTTTCAGGTTGATATCGATGATCCAGTCCCAGTCTTGCATGCTGATCTTGTCGATTCGGCCGCTGGCGGCGACGCCGGCATTATTGACCAGCACATCCAGACCGTTCCATTTGTTCTGCACCCAGTCGAGCAGCATCTGCCAGTCGCTGTCGAGCGTGGTGTTGGCTTTGACAAAACGCACCTCGCCCAGCGATTTCAACTCAAACTCGGCTTCATTGCCGCGCTGGTCATTGATGTCAGTGATCAGCACTTTTGCGCCGGTTTTCAGATACTGGCGCGCCAGTTCCTTGCCAAGGCCAGACGCACCGCCGGTAATCAGAACGCGTTGGGACATAAAATCACTCCTGCAAAATACGTTAACTGCAGCAACAGATGCAGTCGCAAAAACGGCTTTCTTCAATGGCACAATGCAAGGCATCTGCAGCGGTTATACCCTCCCGGGACCCTCGGAGCCATGGATGGCGGAGAGGAGCTGCAGGGACGTACTCGTGCGTGTCCCGGGAGGGTATAACCGCTGCAGATGCCGGGCGGTTCACTGCCACATCTTTCAGCGACTAAACCCGCATCTGCATGCGGTTCAGGCTTTGTACTTCATCAACTCGAACTTGGCCACTAGCCCGCGGTGCACCTCATCCGGCCCGTCGGCCAATCGCAGTGCCCGTGCCGCAGTCCAGGCGGCGGCCAGCGGATAATCACCACTCATGCCGCCACCACCATGAATCTGCATCGCCATATCAACTACCTTCTGCGCCACATTCGGGCAGATCACCTTGATCTGCGAGATCTCGCTCATCGCTGCGAACACGCCTTTGGTATCGATCAGCCAGGCCGCCTTCAGCACCAGCAGCCGCGCCTGCTCGATCATGATCCGTGCCTCGGCAACGCGCTCACGATTACCGCCCAGATTGATCAGCGGCTTGCCAAACGCCACCCGCTCGCTGCCGCGCTTGCACATCAACTCCAGCGCCAGCTCCGACAGGCCGATCAAACGCATGCAGTGATGAATGCGGCCCGGCCCGAGCCGGCCCTGGGCAATTTCAAACCCGCGCCCCGGCCCGGCGATGATGGCGCTTTTCGGCAGGCGCACATTCCTGAATTCCACTTCACCGTGGCCGTAGGGCTCGTCGTACATGCCCATGGCGGTCAGCATGCGGGTGACCTTGACGCCGGGGGTGTCCTTCGGCACCAGCACCATCGAATGCTGCGCGTGACGATTCGCACCCGGATCGGTCAGGCCCATGAAGATCAGCACCTTGCAGTTCGGATGGCCGATACCGGTGCTCCACCATTTGGTGCCGTTCAGCACCACTTCATCGCCTTCGACCTTGGCGGTAGCGGCCATATTGGTGGCATCAGACGAGGCCACACCCGGCTCGGTCATGCAGAACGCCGAGCGGATCTCGCCGGCCAGCAGCGGCGTCAGCCACTGGGCTTTCTGTTCTTCGTTGCCGTAGTGATACAGCACTTCCATATTGCCGGTGTCCGGCGCATTGCAGTTGAAAATCTCCGGGGCGATGGCCGAGCGGCCGGTCAGCTCCGCCACCGAAGCGTAGTCGGTCACCGACAGACCGGCGCCGAGCTTGTCGTCCGGCAGGAACATATTCCACAGCCCTTCGGCTTTCGCCTTCGCCTTCAGCTTATCGATGATCGGCAGCACCACCCACTTGTTGTCGAGGCTCTGCAGCTCGCGGTGGTAGGCCTCCTCCGCCGGGGTGATGTGCTCATCCATAAAGCGCTTTACGCGGTCGTAATAATCCTGGGCTTTCGGGGAAAGGCTGAATTCCATGGTCGTCTCCGCGTGGCTGGTAGCTGCCACGAGTCTATGGCAGGCTCTACTCATTCATCCAATGAATAGTGTGCATTAGCCTGTATGCATGAAACGAATATATCCAGAATCGACCTGAACCTGTTCGTGGTGTTCGACGCCATCGTCCGCGAGGGCAGCATCAGCGCCGCCGCCCGCAGCCTGAACCTGACCCAGCCAGCCGTAAGCCACGCCCTGGCCCGGCTGCGCGAGCGGCTCGATGACGACCTGTTCGTCCGCCGCGGCCGGCAGATGGTGCCCAGCGCCCGGGCGCGCAGTCTGATCGCCCCGGTGCGAGAGGCCCTGACCGGCCTGCAATCCTGCCTGTCCAGCGAGCCCGCTTTCGACCCGGCCTCCGCCCGTCGGCCCTTTGTGCTCGGCCTGCGCGACGGCCTCGAAGCCTGCGTGCTACCGCCATTAATGAAGAAGCTGATGGCTGACGCCCCCGGCATCGAGCTGCAATCGCTCACCGTCTCGCGCCGCGACACCCTGCGCGAACTGGCCGCCGGCCGGCTGGATCTGGCCATGGACGTGCAGCTGCCGGTGTCCGGGGATATATGCCAGCAGTCGCTGGTGGAATCGCCGCTGGTGGTGCTGATGCGCAAGAGCCATCCGCTGGCAAAAAAACACATGACGCTTAACGACTACCTCGATGCGGCGCATGTGCTGGTGTCATCAAGACGCCGTGGCCCGGGGCTGGAAGATTTCGGCCTGGCGCAGGCCGGGCATCAACGGCAGGTCACCTTGCGTTGCCAGCATTACCAGGCAGCGATGGAAGTGGTGGCCGCCACCGATCTGTTGCTGACCTTGCCGGCGGTGCTGGCAGAGCAGCTGGCGGACCGGCGCTTTGTATCGGGTGTGCTGCCGCTGCCGTTACCGGCGATGAGCATGCATATTTACTGGCACCGGGATATGGATAACGACCCGGGGCATCGCTGGTTGCGGGGGTTGTTGCTGGCCGGGATCAGCGGCCGTTGACGATTGCCCGGCAGTGTGCGAATCGGGAAGGGATAACCGCCTGAGCCTGCAGGCCATATCGGTTAGCCCGGTGGCGCAGCAACTGTGGAATCCGGCCGGCTCTGCAGTCGTCTGGCCGGATTCCACCGTGTAAGACATTGGCTAT
>JBFHPX010000055.1:0-11351 GCA_041592575.1 Alcanivoracaceae bacterium | reverse complement strand
CCATCATGCAGCGTGTGGTCGCCCTGCAGCCTGGATATGAGCGTGGCCAGGCGCATATGTATCTTGGCGTGCTGAACAGTATTCTGCCGGAAGCGCTGGGTGGTAAACCGGAGCAGGCGCAGTATCACTATGAACAGGCGATTGCCTTGTCCGAAGGCCGGAACCTGATGGCCAAGACCCTGTATGCGGAGCGATATGCCCGGTTGATGTTTGATCAGGAGCTGCATGATCGCCTGCTTCGCGAGGTGCTGGATGCCGACCCGACCGAACACGGTCTGACGCTGCAGAATACAGTTGCCCAGCGCGATGCCCGTCGTTTGCTGGATGACTCGGCGGCATATTTTGAGTAATCCGAATCAGAAAGGAAGAACGGCTATGTGGCGTGCAGCGTGTCTGATGGTGTTGGTTTTGCCGGTGATGGCATCCGCCATGACCTTGCGTATTTCGACCCTTTATCCCGAGGGCACATCGGTAGTGACGGCCCTGAAAGCGGCCAGCGATGAGATCGAGAAGCAAACTGAAGGCCGGGTGTCGCTGCGTATTTTTCCGGGCGGGGTGATGGGTGATGATCGCGCCGTGCAGCGCAAGATCAGCATTGGCCAGCTGCACGGCGCGTTGGCGCAGGGCGGCGCCTTTAGCCGTTTTTACCGCGACAGCCAGATCCTCAACCTGCCGATAGCATTCCGCTCCTACGAGGAGGTGGATCATGTACGTAAAACGCTGGACCCGCTGATTCGTGATGGCTTTCGTGATAACGGCTGGGTGGTGTTTGGCCCGGTGGATGGCGGCTTTGCTTATGTCATGAGCCAGAAAAAGGTGGATTCGGTGGCGGCGCTGCGCGAGCAGAAGCTGTGGTTGCCGGCGAATGATTCCGGTTCGGAGAAGGCGGCGCGAGTGTTTGGCGTCTCACCAATCATGCTCAGTGTCGGCACGGTGCTGACCTCGTTGCAGACTGGCGCCATTGATGCCTTTGCTGCGCCACCGGTGGCGGCGCTGACCCTGCAGTGGCATTCCCGGGTTAAACACATGACCGAAGTGCCGTTGCTCTACACCTACGGCATGCTCGGTATCAGTGACAAATATTTCAGCAAGTTGAGCCCGGAGGATCAAAAGGTGGTTCAGCAGGTGCTGGGAGAAGCGTTTGCGAAAATGGATAGCGAAAGCCGTGCCGAGAATCTGCAGGCGTTTGATGCCATTCAGCAGCAGTTGAACATGGTGGCGCCGTCGGACGAGCAGCTGGCGGAGTGGCGAAGCTACGCTGACAAGGCGACCACTCAGCTGGTGGCTGATGGCGAAATCAGCCAGGTCATGCTTGACCGCCTGCAGTCGCTGCTGGGCGAGTTACGCAATGGAAGCGGTGGCTGATGCGTCGCCTTGCTCGCTGGTTGAACTATCTTGAGGACGGTCTGATCGTCCTCATTTTGTTGATGATGATCGGTCTGGCCGTGTACCAGATCGTTTTACGTAATGTCTTCAGCAGCAGTCTGGTATGGGTTGAGCCGCTACTGCAGAACGCGGTGCTCTGGATCGGTTTGCTCGGCGCCATGATCGCCTCGCGCCGTGACGAGCATATCCGTATTGACCTGATCAATAGCTGGCTGAAGCCGTCGGCCCGGCGCTGGCTGGCGATGGTGGTGGATCTGTTTACCTGCGCCGTCTGTGCAGTGGTGGCCTGGTACAGCATGCTGTTTCTTTTTGATGAGATGCGGCAGGGCGGTGATGCCTTTCCCGGGGTTCCATCCTGGATGCTTCAGGCCATGATTCCGATCGGGTTCTCGGTGATTTCGGTACGCTATCTGATTATGTTCTTTCTCGATTTGCTGCACATGCGCCCGCCGATGCAGGAACCGCACGCATGATCTGGATTGCGGTGCTTGCCCTGCTATTACTGGCGCTGTGCGGCGCGCCGTTGTTCGCGATTATTCTCGGTGCCGCCGCGATTGGTTTTCTGACCATGGACACCCCTCTGGCGGTGCTGCATATCACGATCTATCAGCTTACCGATTCGGTGGTGCTGATGGCGTTGCCGCTGTTTACCTTTGCCGGCTTTCTGCTTAGTGAGGCGAAAACCGCCGACCGGATGATGCGTCTGAGTCAGGCCGCATTCGGCTGGTTGCCCGGAGGCATGGCGCTGGTGGCGCTGGTCGCCTGTGCATTTTTCACGGCACTGACTGGCGGCAGTGGCGTGACCATTGTTGCGCTCGGCGCATTGCTGCTGCCGGCGCTGGCCAAGGCGGGCTATCAGGAAAAGTTCAACCTTGGCCTGATGACATCTTCCGGCAGCCTTGGTCTGTTGCTGGTGCCGTCGGTGCCGCTGCTGGTGTACGGCATCATTGCCCAGCAAATGTCACAGCAGCTGGATATGCCGACGGTGGAAATTACCGATCTTTATCTGGCCGGGTTGTTGCCGGCACTGTTGATGATTATCGCGTTGTACCTCTGGTGCCTGTGGGCGATGCGCAAGCAGCCGGTGCCAAAGCAGGCGTTTTCCTTTGCCGAGCTTCGTGGTGCCCTGTGGGAGGCACGCTGGGAATTGCCATTGCCGGTGGTGGTGCTGGGCGGGATTTTCTCCGGCGTACTGGTGATCAGCGAAGCGGCTGCGGTGACGGCCTTGTATGTGCTGGTGGCGGAAGTGTTGCTGTATCGCGATATTCCATTGCGTAAATTGCCCCGGATCATGCGCGAATCGATGGTAATGGTAGGTGGCATTCTGCTGATTCTGGCGGTGGCACTGGCGTTCTCGGACTACCTGGTTTTCGCCGGTGTGCCGGAGACCTTGTTTGCCTTTATTCAGACCCATGTCGAAAGCAAGCTGGCGTTTCTGTTACTGCTTAATCTGGTGCTGCTGGCACTGGGTGCGCTGCTGGATATTTTCGCCGCGCTGGTGATCATGGTGCCGCTGATCCTGCCGGTGGCGCTGGGCTACGGCATTGATCCGGTTCACCTCGGCATTATCTTTGTCGCCAATATGCAAATCGGCTACATCACCCCGCCGGTGGGCATGAACCTGTTTATTGCCAGCTATCGCTTCCACAAGCCGATCACCGAACTGTTTCGCGCGACGATCCCGTTCATGATGGTGTTGCTGGCAGTGCTGGCGCTGATTACCTATGTGCCGGAGCTGAGCCTGTTTCTGGTGCGCTGATTGGCGCCGACAGTGGCAGGCTCAGCTGGCCACCAACACCTTTTCCATGTGCAGCCGGTTGATGGCAACGCCATTACGTTGAACGGCTTCCTCGTTGATAACCCGAAAGCCCATGCTCTCGAAAAAGCGTCGAGCGGCGAGGCTGCTTGCCGTACTCAGGGTTTTGCTGCCAGCGATACGGGATTCATCTTCCAGGTGTTGGCAAAGCAGGGTGGCGATGCCGAGTCCGCTGCCGTGCGGCGACAGATACATCATTTCGATATGATTGGCAGGGTGCAGCTGGGCAAAGCCAACAGCTTCACCCTGCAGCAAGGCAACCAGTGTCAGCCCACGTTGTAGTCGCGATACGAACTCGGGGTCATCAGCACTGGCACTCCAGGCGGCAATGGCGTCGGCGTCATAGTATTTTGAGGCGATCTGGCGAACGGATTGCCTGAACAGCTCACGTAGCGCCGGGCCATCTCCTTCAGCTATCGGGCGGATATCGAATGGCATGACAAAGCTGTCGGCCGCGGCCGGACTGTCGGCCGGCGCCGTCTCCGGTTGTGCCAGCGAAACAGAAGTGTTCTCTGCAGAGGTTGTGCCAAACAGGCGACGAATTCTCTTCAGCATGGGAGAGTCTCAGTCATCACTTCCGGATGCCTTCTGCAAAGCACGGATCTGCGCCTCGAGCTGTTCAATATAGGCCTGCTGTTTCTGCAGCAGGGCGGCAGCGGTCTCTGCCTGCTCCGCTAACGCCTCGGCACGGGAGCGCAGCTCCTTCTGCTCCCGTTCGACGGCATCGCGCAGCTCATCGCGGAGCAACTCACGATCGTTTGCGCCGGCCATCAGTGCAGGTAGCAGGAGGGCGGCAAGATACCAGCGGCGAATGGCCATAGGCGTTTATATCCTGTCAGCTGTCTGTGGTGGCAACGCCGGTGCGGACGCGGTCCCGCATCATAGCAAACAACCCGGTCTGGCGCCTTTGGTCCAGACGTGGCTGGCAGCGGTTGCGCCGCCGCGGCAAGGAGCGAAGAATGGAGACGCATATTCCAATGCGCCGTGGATGGCGCTGGAGTGGTCGATGAAACGGATTCCCCGAATCAGTGCCCTGATGACCGCGTTCCCCTGGCATCTTCCCGGCGATGCCTCCGCCAGAGAAGCCAGACTTTTCATGCAGGAGCATGATATCCATCACCTGCCGGTAACGGACCAGCAGCACCATCTGCTTGGCCTGGTGACGCTGGACACTCTGCCCTCCGGCAGTGACACGCCTCTGGCCCAGTGCGCCTTGCCGGCGGAAGTAGTGGAAGCCACCGAGCGGGCGGACCGGGTTCTGGCAGACATGGCAGAACGTCATCTGCCGCTGGTGGTGCTGATTCACCGGGAGCGGCTGGCTGGCATCTTTACCTGGACCGATGCCTGCCGGCAGTTTGCACTCTGGCTGCGGGAGCCTTTTCAGCCGGATGACGGTGATGAGGTGGCGTGACCAAGTGGTTCTGGCAGTATCTATGACATGAATCAATAATTCTGCGTATCCGCCGTCACGGACAGGGCATATCTGGTAGGATGCGCGCCGACCCCTTTCCTCCACTGCGGATGAGCCCGACATGCGCATGCTGATACGTTTCCTGACCCTGCTGCTTCCCGGTTTATTACTTTCCGTGCCCGCATTGGCGGCGACCGGACCGATCGACATGACCGCCTCGCCGGCCGGCCTGATTGCGCTGGCGGTATTCGTGTTGGCGTACATCCTCGTGATGGGCGAGGAAAAGCTGCACCTGCGCAAATCAAAGCCGGTGCTGGTGGCGGCCGGTATCATCTGGGTGATCATCGGTGCGGTTTATGTCGGCCATGAGATGCCCGGCGCCAGTGAGGTGGCGTTCCGTCACACCTTGCTTGAGTTCGCCGAACTGATGCTGTTCCTGCTGGTGGCGATGACCTATATCAACGCGCTGGAAGAGCGGCGGGTGTTCGACGCCCTGCGTGCATGGATGCTGCAACGCGGCTTCCGCTACCGCACCCTGTTCTGGCTGACCGGCATTCTGGCGTTTCTGATTTCACCCGTCGCCGACAACCTCACCACCGCCTTGCTGATGTGTGCCGTTGTTACCAAGGTCGGCGAAGGCGACAGTCGCTTTATCAATCTTTGCTGCATCAATATTGTTGTCGCCGCCAATGCCGGCGGCGCATTCAGTCCGTTTGGCGATATTACCACCCTGATGGTGTGGCAGGCCGGGATGATCAACTTCTACGAGTTCTTTGCCCTGCTGGTGCCGTCAATCGTCAATTTTGGCGTACCAGCTGTGATCATGAGCTTTTTCGTCGAGGACCGTGCTCCCAGTGTGGTTTATGAAAAAGTTGAGATGAAGCGTGGTGCACGACGCATTCTGGTGCTGTTTCTTCTGACCATTGCTTCAGCGGTGGCCTGCCACAGCCTGCTGCACCTGCCGCCGGTGCTGGGCATGATGACCGGTCTGGGATATCTGCAATTCTTCGGCTATTTCCTTCGTCAGACGCTGCCGCGTTCGCTGGAGCGCAAGCGAGCACTGGCTGAGCAGCGAGGCGATGAAGAAGCGCTGCGTCGTCTTGGAGGTGTGGTGCCGTTTGACGTATTCAACCGTGTTGCCCGGGCCGAGTGGGACACCCTGTTGTTCTTCTACGGGGTGGTGATGTGCGTCGGGGGGCTGGGCTACATGGGCTATCTGGAATTGATGTCGCACACCTTGTATTCGGAGTGGGGCGCGACCAACGCCAATATCTTCCTTGGTATTGCGTCTGCCGTGATCGATAACATCCCGGTGATGTTCGCGGTGCTGACAATGCAGCCGGAAATGTCCCATGGCCACTGGTTGCTGATCACGTTGACTGCGGGTGTCGGCGGCAGCTTGCTGTCAATCGGTTCGGCTGCCGGGGTTGCGCTGATGGGCGCCGCCCGCGGCCACTACACCTTCCTTGGCCACCTGCGCTGGACGCCGGTGATCCTGCTTGGCTTCATTGCCAGTGTGCTGGTGCACCTGTGGCTGAATGCCGATTCTTTTCAGGTGTTTGGCAAGGTTCAGTAATCAGTTCAGATCCGCTGCCCGCTGAGACCAAAGCGGGTAGCGGATTCCCGCCAGTCGATTCAGGATAAAAGCCTGACAGAGCAGCACCACCACCCCGGTCATCAGTACTGGTACCTGATCAAGGTGCGGCATTAGTCCGAGCGAGACGATCAACGAAGTTGCCGCCGCGGGCGGGTGCACGACTCTTAGCAATACCATCACGCTGGTCGCAAGCGCCATGGATAGTGCTGCGGAAAAAGCATGCGGCCAATCCATTCCGCTGGTCAGGGCGCTGGGCGCGTCGGTGAGACCGAACAGGGCAAGACTGCTCCACCCGCATAGTGCGCCGGTCAGGTGGCCACAGAGTACGTTGCGCGGCGCGGCTGCCTCCGACATCGGAATGTAGAACAGAATAAATGCAGTGGCGCCGAGCGATGGGAAGATAAAGGCTTCCCGCGTGATCAGGGCGATAATGGCGATCAGGCCAATACTCAGGCCACCGTTAAAAAAGTTGAACAGCGCCAGCGCCTGTTGTGGAGAAAGCCGGTTAGCCAGTCGGGGAAGGTTGAATTTCCGGAACAGGCCAAGTATCAGCTGGCGGCGCAGGCGGTCGGTACGTCGGCTCATGATCAGTCAGGACTGGCACAGGGGGCGTCATTATCCCCGTCGTCTCCGCTGCCGGCAAACCCGGAGCTGGCCGCGCCCGGCGAGCTGTGGCACTGTCGGCGAGACCGACCCGAGAGAATGCCGCCGAGGACCCATGATCAGCCGGACTCTGGAAAACAGCATCGTCATTGATCGCTCGCCTGCCGATGTCTTCGCCTATGTGACTCAGCCCTGGCGCTGGCATGAATGGCATCCCAGCTCACGCAGCGCCCGTGCCGGCGTCGAAACACTCAAGGTCGGTGATGGTTTTGACGAGGTGATTCAGCTACAGCCGCTGTCGCCATTACCGCTAACCATCACTCGGCAGACGCATTATCAGGTCATGCTGTCTGAACCTGCAGTGACCTGGGAGGTACGCGGCGAAACCAGCGATGGCGCGCTGACCATTCATTACGATTTTCGTGCCGAAGGCTACGGTACCCTGTTCCATCGGCGCCTGCAGTATGAAGTCCGCGGCGCCATGCAACTGGTCGAGCCGTGGTTGCTGAAGCCGCGCATGAAGCGCTTGTCTGCGCAGGCGCTGGCAAATCTGAAAGCGAAGCTGGAACGCGGCTGATGCTGGGACGTTGGCGCCGTTGGCGCGAGAACCGGCAGCTGGGTGCAATTGCTTTGCCGGAGGCACAGTGGCAGCAGGCGATTGCGGTTTATCCGCGAGCGGCAGGAATGCCGGAAGCCATGCTGCAGCACTGGCGCGAACAGAGCCTGCGTTTTCTGCTGCGCAAACGCTTCTTCTCCGGAAGTGGTTTTGTGATCAGCGACGAAGTCAGGTTGCGAATTTCGGCGCTGGCGACGCTGCCGGTGCTGGGCCTCGGGCTGGACTGGTATGACGACTGGGACAGCCTGATTATTTATGAAACTGCCTTTATCCCGCCGTTTGAGGAGCAGGATGAGCTTGGGCTGGTATCGCATGATCGTGAGCCGCGTAGCGGCGAGGCCTGGCTTCAGGGCCCGGTCATTCTGTCGTGGGAAGATGTTTGCGATCAGAGCGAGCCGGGATTCAATGTGGTTATCCACGAGGTCGCCCATAAGCTGGATATGCGTAATGGCGATGCCAATGGCTTTCCTCCCCTGCATCGCGGCATGTCGTCAGCGCGCTGGCACGAAGTCATGCAGTCGGCATGGCGGGGCGCGCACCGGGCTGATCAGCACGGTCAGTCGTCATTGATTGACCCCTATGCACTGGAAGGCCCGGGTGAATTCTTTTCGGTGCTGAGCGAACTGTTTTTCATGCAGCCGGAAGCATTGCAGTCAGACTGGCCGGAAGTATACGAACAACTGGTATTGTTCTACCGTGTTGAGCCAATCCGGGCAGTTTTGTATCCGTGGTAATAGCGCCCACGCCGGCGTCATATAAGGTCATTGCCGGCGCCGCGGACAGGCTCGTATGGTGAGTCAATGTTGCCTTAACCGGAAGCCTGCTGATGAACGCTGAAGTCCGCCCCGTTCCCCGTCGTGTCCGCCCTTTTGAAGGCACCCAGCTGCGTCGTACCCCGTTCATGAAGTTGATGATGGGACGTGACCCTTCGCCGACTCGTGATGAATACAACGAAATGGTCGCGGCGTTGTGGCAGGGTGATGCACCGATGGATGCGTTGCTCGACTGGATGTATGAAGTAGGCCCGCGCGAGGGCCGCAAGCTTTACGAGCAGGCGCTGGAACAAGGTATCGACAGCATCGTCGACGCCCCGGCGCCGCTGCGCAAATTTTTCGCAACCATTGAGCGTACTCCGGCGTGGGTGGACCATGCGCTGATCGAAGACGGTGTCTGCTTTATTCATCGCACCGGTCTGGCGGGGCCTTATGTGCTGCGGGATTTTGCCTTGATGGGCGGCTATCTGCTGTCCGGCTTCAACCATGCGCTGGTAATGACCGGTGCTTTGAACAAGGGCGCTGCACAGCGCATTGCCGAAACCGGAAAGTGGTGGGTGGACTGTACCGAGCATGATGGCTTGAGTCGTTTCGGGATTGGCTTCAAGACCACGCTGCGAGTGCGCATGGTGCACGGCATGGTGCGCCGCCATCTGCCGACCCGGCCGGAGTGGGACAACAGCGAGTGGGGTATTCCGGTCAATCAGACCGATATGCTGGCCACCTATCTGGCGTTCGGGCCGATCATGCTGGTGGGTATGCGTGCCATGGGTATCCCGGTGACGCCGCACGAATCCAGGGCGGTCATGCACCTTTGGAAATATGCCGCCTGGTTAATGGGCGTGGAAGACAAGTGGCTGGTGGATGGTGAGCGGGATGGCTTGGTGCGGCTGTATCAGACTTTCCTGACCCAGAGCCGCGCTGACTGGACCAGCGCGGAACTGGGGCGGGCGCTTTCCGAAGAACCGCTGCAGCGGCAGTTCTCATGGGGCAAGTACCTGCCGCCGTTGCAGGAAGTGCGCCGGAAAATGTTCTATCACCAGCACTTGAGCAACAGCAGCCTGTTCCTGAATCGCCAGCAGATGCGCAAGCTCGGCTTGCCGGAAAATGTTTTGCCCTGGTTCCCGTTACTGACCATGGCGCCGCGCTTTGCCTCCTACTCACTGCAACGTTTCAACCCGTTGCTGAAGAAGCGTCTGGAGCGCGAGGGACGCAAGGTTCAGCTTGCTGCATTGCAGAGTATGTGGGGCGACAGGCAGCAGGACATCATCAACCCTGGTGATCGCCACCCGGCCCATGTTGGCTGAATGAACAGCCCGACATCAGGCCGGGCTGTTGCTGCTTTCCCGCTGTTGCTGCCGCCACAGGCTGGCGTAGACACCGTTCTGCGCCAGCAGCAGATCATGATGGCCGCGTTCGACAATACGACCCTGATCCAGCACCAGAATCTCGTCGGCGTCGCGGATCGTCGACAGGCGATGGGCTATCACCAGCGTGGTGCGCCGTGCCGCCACTTCATTGAGGGCGTTGATGATGGCCTGTTCGGCGTGGGAGTCGAGTGACGAAGTGGCTTCGTCCAGTAACAGGATCGGCGGGTTCTTCAGTAGTACCCGGGCAATAGCGATACGCTGTTTCTCACCGCCCGATACCTTCAGGCCGCGCTCGCCAACCTTGCTGTCATAGCCTTCTGGCAACGATGCAATGAACTCATCCAGATGGGCCAGTTGCGCCGCCCGTCTTACCTCTTCGGCGCTGGCATCAGGGCGGCCATAGCTGATGTTGTTCCAGATGCTGTCGTTGAATAGCACCGTGTCTTGTGGCACCACACCGATGGCGGCTCGGAGGCTGTCCTGGGTCAGGTCACGAATATCAATGCCGTTGACCAGTACGGCGCCACCACTGACATCAAAAAAGCGGAACAGCAGGCGGCCGATGGTGGATTTGCCGGCACCGCTGCGGCCGACCACGGCCACCTTGTGGCCGGCCGGTACCTCGAAACTGATACCGTCAAGAATGCGCCGCTCCGGCTGATAGCCGAAACGGACATTGTCAAAGCGGATGCTGGCGGGCCCGGCCGGAAGTTCTCTGGCATCCTCCTTGTCGACCACCTGTGCCTGCTGGCCAAGCAGGATAAACATGCGCTCGATATTGACCAGTGACTGGCGGATTTCACGGTAGATAAAGCCGAGCGCATTCAGCGGGATAAAAATCTGGATCAGGTAGGCATTGATCATGGTCAGATCGCCCAGCGTCATGGCGCCGCGCTGCACATCGGTGACTGCCATCCACATCATCACCGTCATGGTGATGGCGATGATCAGTGCCTGGCCGGAATTCAGCGCCGCCAGCGACAGCCGGTTTTTCATCCGTGCTGCTTCCCACTGGCCAAGATCCTTGTCGTAGCGCGCTGATTCGAACGCTTCGTTGCCGAAGTATTTGACCGTTTCGAAATTCAGCAGGCTATCCACCGCCCGGGTGTTGGACTGGTTGTCCATCTCGTTTGATTCGCGCACATAGCGGGTGCGCCACTCGGTGACTTTCACCGAGAACAGCACATAGGCAATGACCGCGAAGAGAATAACGCCGACATAACCGGGCCGGAACGCGGCAAACAGGATCGCCGTCACCAGCACGATCTCAAGCAGGGTCGGGACGATATTGAACAGCATAAAGCGCAGCAGAAAGCTGATGCCGCTGGTGCCGCGCTCGATATCGCGGGCCAGTGCACCAGTGCGGCGGGACAGATGAAAGCCCAGCTCAAGCCGGTGCAGGTGCTCGAAAACCCGCAGCGATACCCGGCGCATGGCGCGCTCGGCGACTCTGGCGAAGACCGCATCACGCAGTTCGCTGAACAGGGTCGAGCCGAGTCGCAGGGCGCCATAGGCCAGTACCAGCATCAATGGCAGCCATAACACTGTTTCGTTGCCGCGGTTCTGCTCAAGGTTGTCGAAGATATGTTTCAGCGCCAGCGGCAAGGCGACGGTGGCGAGCTTGGCGGCGACCAGCAGGGCCAGTGATACCAGCACCCGGCCGGGGAATTCGGTCTGAGAGGGCCAGAGCGAGCGGAGGATACGCCAGTTCGGGCTTTGCTCTGGGCCGTCATCGACTGGACCGCGGTGGTGGGAGGAGAAATTGCGCAATGACCGGCT
>JBFHPX010000054.1:0-11356 GCA_041592575.1 Alcanivoracaceae bacterium | reverse complement strand
CAAGCGCCTTGCCAGCTACACTAATGTCAGCACCCGGCCGGCGGACGAATAACCCCGGTCCTCAATCCCGCATGGGGCAACTGGCATGACCCCTGACGCGCTCCCCGACTACCTTCGCCATAGCCTTGCCGGCATTCGCGGTCGTCTGGTGCTGGGCTATTCCGGCGGTCTCGATTCCTCGGTGCTGTTGTCGGCCCTGTGCCGGGCGGGTCTGGCGGACCGTTTGCTGGCCGTGCATGTGCATCATGGTCTGCATGGCGACGCAGACCAGTGGCTGGCGCACTGTCGGCGGCAGGCGGAGCGGGCTGGCGTGGACTTTATTGCCGAGCGTGTCGATGTGGCTGGCAAGGGCAATCTTGAGCAGCGGGCCCGGCGGGCGCGTCGTCAAGCCCTGCTTGGCCATGTCGGAGAGCAGGACGCGCTGTTACTGGCGCATCATCGGCAGGATCAGGCCGAGACTCTGATGTTGCGCCTGTTGCGCGGTGCCGGTGCCCGCGGGCTGGCGGCCATGGCGCCGGTGCAGTGCTGGCGGGGTCGTGATATTTACCGGCCACTACTGGCCGTATCGCGAGCCGATCTCGAAAACGCAGCCGCGCTCTGGCAGCTGCCGTGGATTGATGATCCCGCCAACGATCAGATGCATTTCGATCGGAATTTCTTGCGTCACAGGGTCATGCCGGTAGTGACTGAGCGCTGGTCCGAGGCAGCCACGTCGATGCAGCTGAGCGCCTCGGTGCTGGCTGAGCAGGCGGAATTGCTGGACGAGCTGGCCTGGCAGGATTTTGTCGGTTGCGATGGTGCCGGCGACAACCTCGCTCTGGCGGGCTGGTTGGAGTTGTCGCCAGCGCGGCGACGAAACCTGATCTACGGCTGGTGCCGACGCCGCGGCATTCGCCCGCCACCGGCCGACCGGGTAGCCCGGATTGACACCGAGTTGATGCCGGCGGCTGAAGATCGGCAGCCGGAAATTTGCTGGCCAGACGGGGCGTTGCGGCGTTACCGGCAGCGGTTATGGTTACTGTCACCGTCCGCCCTTGAGCCCCTGCCAGGGAGCCATCTCTGGCGACCGGCGGAGATGGCTCGGTTTTGCGTTGGCCAGATATCGGTCCGTCTGGCAGAGACCGGTGAACTGGCCCTGAGGGCGACCGGACAACCCTTGCAGATTCGCGCCGCGGCGGGCGGCGAGCGAATTCTGCTCCGTGGCCATCATCGACAGGTATCGGAATTGTGGCGCGTTGCCGGCATTCCGCCCTGGCAGCGGCAGCGACTGCCGTTGTTTTTTATCGGCGATGAGCTGGTGGCGGCCGCCGCGATTGGCGTGGCCGACGGCTGGTCTCCAGCTCCCGGGGAAGCGGCCTTTCGGTTAACCATTGAGGATTCCGCATTGTGACAGGGGGGCGCTTCTGTTAGCATTTCCTCCCGTCCTGTTGTCGCGCAACCTTCTGATTTTTCCTTGATTTTTCAGGGGTTCGCAGTCCATTTCCAGCATCCGGTGCATGCATGACGCGATTCATTTTTGTCACAGGCGGGGTTGTTTCATCCCTTGGTAAGGGTATTACCTCCGCATCTCTGGCGTCCTTGCTTGAGGCCCGCGGGCTGAAGGTGACGCTGATCAAGATGGATCCTTATATCAATGTTGACCCGGGCACCATGAGCCCCTATCAGCATGGCGAGGTTTTCGTCACTGAAGATGGTGCCGAAACCGACCTTGATCTTGGCCATTACGAGCGCTTTATCCGTACTCGCCTGACCCGTAAAAACAGCTTCAGTGCCGGGCGCGTCTATCAGGACGTGCTCGACAAGGAACGTCGTGGTGAATATCTGGGGGCCACCGTACAGGTGATTCCGCACATCACTGATGAAATCAAACTGAAAATCTTCGAAGGTGCCAACGGATTTGATGTTGCCATTGTCGAGATTGGTGGCACCGCCGGTGACATCGAGTCGTTGCCGTTCCTGGAAGCAGTGCGGCAGTTGCGCGTTCAGCTTGGCTCCAATCGTTCCCAGCTGGTGCATCTGACGCTGGTGCCGTATATCGCCTCCGCCGGCGAGATCAAAACCAAGCCGACCCAGCATTCCGTCAAGGAGCTGCGCTCAATTGGTCTGCAGCCGGACATGCTGGTGTGTCGCTCGGACCATGAAATTCCCCGTGGTGCCCGGGAAAAAATTGCCCTGTTTACCAATGTAGAGGCGCGCGCGGTATTTTCCGCGCCGGATTGCCGCACCATTTACCAGGTGCCGCGTGTGCTGCATGAGCAGGGCATGGATGACATTGTGCTGGAGAAGTTCGGCCTGCAATGCCCGGCCCCGGATCTGTCCGAGTGGGACCGTGTGGTGGAAGCACAGCTTAATCCTCAGGGTGAAGTCAGCATTGGCATGGTTGGTAAATACATCGATCTGGTCGATGCCTACAAATCCCTGAACGAAGCGTTGACCCACGCCGGTATCAGCCATCAGACCAAGGTCAACATCGAGTATATCGACTCTGAGGAAATCGAGCGTGACGGCCCTGGCCGGCTCAGTCGCCTGGACGCCATTCTGGTGCCGGGCGGTTTCGGAGATCGCGGAACTGAAGGGAAAATTGCCGCCATCCGTTATGCCCGCGAGCGCAAGATTCCGTACCTCGGGATTTGTCTTGGCATGCAGTTGGCAGTGATTGAATACGCCCGCAATGTTGCCGGCATCGAAGGTGCGAACTCCACCGAGCTGCGACCGGGAACAACAGAGCCGTTGGTGGCATTGATCACCGAGTGGGTCAAGGAAGACGGCCGGGTTGAGCTGCGTAGCGAGGGTTCTGATCTTGGCGGCACCATGCGCCTTGGCAGTCAGGAGTGCCTGTTGACGGCAGGGTCGCTGGCGGCGCAATGCTACGGCAACACGAAAATTGTCGAGCGCCATCGTCACCGCTACGAGGTCAATAATAATTATCTGCCGAAGCTGGAAGCGGCGGGCCTGAAAATTACCGGCCGCTCGCACGATGATCTGGTCGAGGTGGTGGAAGTGGCGGATCATCCCTGGTTCCTGGCCTGTCAGTTCCATCCGGAGTTTACTTCCACACCGCGCGATGGCCATGGTCTGTTCAGCTGCTATGTGGCAGCAGCCTTGAAACATAAGGTGAACCAGAGTGGCTGAGCAGAAGATCATTTCGCTGGGTAATATTCACATCGGCAATACCCTGCCATTTGTGCTGTTTGGTGGCATGAATGTGCTTGAGTCGCGGGACATGGCCATGCAGGTGGCGGAGCACTATGCCCTGGTCACGGAAAAGCTCGGCATTCCCTGGGTGTTCAAGGCCAGCTTCGACAAGGCCAATCGCTCATCGTTGAATTCCTATCGTGGTCCGGGGCTGGATGAAGGCCTGAAGATCTTTCAGGAAATCAAGGATACTTTTGGCTGCCCGCTGTTGACCGATATCCATGAACCGTATCAGGCAGCGCCGGCGGCGGAAGTCATCGATGTGCTGCAGTTGCCGGCATTTCTTGCCCGGCAGACTGATCTGGTGGTGGCGATGGCAAAAACCGGTCGCATTATCAACATCAAGAAGCCGCAGTTTCTGGCACCGCAGGAGATGGGTCATATCCTGCACAAGTGCGAGGAGGCCGGTAATGATCAGCTGATTCTGTGTGAGCGTGGCGCAAGCTTCGGTTACAACAATCTGGTGGTCGACATGCTTGGCTTTGGCGTCATGAAACAGTTTGGTTACCCGTTGTTTTTCGATGTCACCCATGCCCTGCAGAAGCCGGGCGGTCGGGCCGATTCCGCCGATGGCCGCCGCAGTCAGGTAGCGGATCTGGGCCGGGCTGGCATGTCGCAGGGCATTGCCGGACTGTTTCTGGAGGCCCATCCGGATCCGGACAAGGCAAAATGTGACGGTCCCTGCGCGCTGCGCCTGAATCGTCTTGAGCAGTTTCTTTCCCAGATGCAGGCGGTTGATCAACTGGTCAAATCACTGCCTGCATTCGATAACCAATAAGCTGTAAGCGCGGAGAATTCCCATGTCGAAAATCGTTGACATCAAGGCCCGTGAAATTCTTGATTCACGTGGCAATCCGACCATTGAGGCGGATGTTGTGCTGGACTCCGGCGCCTTTGGCAGCGCTACCGCGCCGAGTGGTGCTTCCACCGGTTCTCGCGAAGCACTGGAGCTGCGTGACGGTGACAAGGGCCGCTATCTGGGCAAGGGCGTGCTAAAGGCTGTCGGCAACGTCAACTCGGAAATTCGCGACCTGCTGCTTGGTCGTGAAGGTTGCGACCAGCGTGCGCTGGACAATGCCATGATTGAACTTGATGGCACCGAGAGTAAATCCCGTCTTGGCGCAAATGCCATTCTGGCGGTTTCTCTGGCTGCCGCCAAAGCGGCGGCCGTTGAGCAAAAGAAGCCGTTGTACGAATACATTTCCGATATGCAGGATGATGATCAGGCCTACAGCCTGCCGGTGCCGATGATGAATATCATCAACGGCGGTGAGCATGCTGATAATAATGTCGATATTCAGGAGTTCATGATCCAGCCGGTTGGTTCGCCGACCATTGCCGAGGCGATCCGTTGTGGCGCCGAAGTGTTTCATGCATTGAAGAGCGTGCTGAAAAAGCGTGGTCTGAATACCGCTGTGGGTGACGAAGGTGGTTTTGCTCCCGACTTGCCGTCAAACGAAGCGGCGCTGGAGGCTATTGTTGAGGCGATCAGCCTGACCGGCTACAAGCTCGGCGATGACATTACTCTTGCACTCGATTGTGCCGCCTCCGAGTTCTACCACGATGGCAAGTATGTGCTGGCGGGTGAAAATCGCAGCCTCAGCTCCGAGCAGTTTGTCGATTATCTGGCCGAGCTGTGCAACCGTTACCCGATCATTTCCATTGAAGATGGTCAACACGAAGGCGACTGGGCTGGCTGGAAAATCCTCACCGATCGTCTTGGCAAGAAAATCCAGTTGGTTGGTGATGATCTGTTTGTCACCAACACCAAAATCCTCAAGCGTGGTATTGATGAGGGCATCGCCAACTCGATCCTGATCAAGTTCAACCAGATCGGTTCGCTGTCGGAAACTCTGGATGCCATCAAGATGGCCAGAGATGCGGGCTACACTGCGGTAATTTCCCATCGTTCCGGCGAGACCGCAGACACCACCATTGCTGATCTGGCTGTGGCCACCTCGGCGGGCCAGATCAAGACCGGTTCCCTGTGCCGTTCCGACCGGGTGGCCAAGTATAACCGTCTGATCCGCATCGAAGAGGAGTTGGGTCGGGCAGCGTATCACGGTCGCAAGGAATTCCGTTTCCTCAAATGAGGTTCGCCGCTTGCGGCTAAACCGGAAGGTGGATCATGGCCATTTCGCCTCGCAGACAGGTAGTCCTTGCCTTGATGGCACTGGCACTGCTCGGTTTGCAGGCGCGGCTCTGGTTTGGTGAGGGTAGCCTGCGACACGTCTCCGGACTGAAAGCCACGGTTGCCGGGAAGCAGCAGGAAAACCGCTTGCTGTTCGAGCGCAATCGACTCATGTCTGCCGACGTTGATGACCTGAAATCCGGACTGGACGCGGTGGAGGAAATTGCCCGTCGAGATCTTGGCATGGTGCGCGAAGGCGAAACCTTTTTCCTGATGATTGAAGAGTCTGGAGACGCCGATGGCGCTGCCCGCTGACGCTCGCCTTTATGCTCTGGTGCCGGCGGCTGGCGCCGGCAGCCGCATGGCGGCTTCCCTGCCAAAACAGTATCTGACCCTGCGCGGCAGCACCGTGGCAGAGCACACCCTGTCGCGGTTGCTGGCGTTTGCACCGATTCAACAGATTGTCGTGGCAACTTCTGCAATGGACCTCTGGTGGCCGCAGCTTGGCATTGCCCATCACAAACGTATCCGTTCGGTACTTGGCGGCGGCACCCGCGCGCACTCGGTACTCAATGGCTTGCAGGCGTTAAAAGAAGTGGCCGGTGAGCGTGATTGGGTACTGGTGCATGATATGGCCCGTCCCTGTGTGCGCCTGTCCGATATCGAATCACTGCTGCGTGAGTGTGGCCCGGAGGGGGCGATTCTGGCGGCGCCGATCAGCGATACCGTAAAGCGTGCCGACCACCAGCACATTCTTGCTACGGTGCCGCGCCAGCAATTGTGGCGTGCGTTGACACCGCAGCTGTTTCCTCTGCATGCCTTGCACGATGCACTAGCCAGTGCGCTTGCCGCTGGTGCCGATATTACTGACGAGGCTTCTGCCATGGAGCGCAGCGGCGTGAAGCCGAAGCTGGTTGCCGGGCAGCCGGACAACATCAAGATCACCCTGCCATCGGATCTGCCGCTGGCCGGCTTTTACCTCGACCGGCAAAAGCAGGAATCCCCGTCGTGACCATACGTATTGGTCAGGGCTTTGATGTGCATGCCTTTTGCGAGGGCGACCACGTCATGCTCGGTGGTATTCGTATTCCCCACAGTCAGGGGGTGAAAGCGCATTCCGATGGCGATGTGGCCTTGCATGCGCTGGCGGATGCACTGCTTGGCGCTCTGGCGTTGGGGGATATCGGTCATTTCTTTCCGGATACAGATGCGGTCTGGCGCGGCGCCGATTCCGCCATGCTGCTGCAAAAGGTGTATCAGCAGGTCACGGAGCGCGGCTATCGGCTCGGTAATGCCGATATCACCATTATCTGCCAGCAGCCCAAAATTGCTCCCCATGTCAGCGCCATGCGTGAACGTATCGCCTTATTGCTGGAAACCGGCACCGGACAGATTTCTGTCAAGGCGACTACCACCGAGAAGCTGGGTTTCACCGGTCGTGGCGAGGGTATCGCGGTGACCGCAGTGGTATTGCTTGATACCCATGAGTGAGTCGCTGTGTTGTGGTCGGTTGCGGGCATCGCCGGCGGATTTTCAGGTGCGAGAGCTGCTTGGTTTCGAGCCGGGTGGCGGCGGCGAACATCTCTGGCTGCATATCCGCAAAACCGGCTGGAATACCATGGATGTGGCACTCGAGCTGGCAAAGCTTGCCAGATTGCCGGTGCGCAACGTCGGCTATAGCGGCCTGAAAGACCGCCATGCGGTGACGGATCAGTGGTTCAGTCTGCACCTGCCTGGCAAGCCGGATCCGGATCTGTCGGTTTTGCCCCAGGGCATCGTGTTGCTGCAGGCCGAGCGCCATAATCGCAAGCTCAATCGCGGCACCCATCGCGGCAATGCCTTTCGGCTGGTGGTGCGGGATCTGTCCGGGCAGACCGAATTGCTCGATCAGGCGCTGGAGCGGATTCGCCAGCAAGGTGTTGCCAATTATTTTGGCGAGCAGCGTTTTGGTCGCGACGACAATAATTTTCGTCGCGCCGCGGGCTGGCTTTGTGGCGAAGCTGAAGCGCCGCGGAAGAATTCGTTACGCGGCATCTGGTTGTCGGCGGTACGCAGCCGATTGTTCAACGAGGTGCTGGCCGAACGCGAGCGGCTTGGCGTCTGGAATGCCCTGCTCGATGGCGATGTACTGCAACCGGAGGGCAGTCGGGGCCTGTTTATGGCCGAGGATGATCCGCAGGCCGCCGAGCGGGTTGCGGCTGGTGAGGTGCATCCCACCGCGCCTTTGCCGGGTATCGGCGGCATGGCATCATCGCGGGCTTGCGCCGAGCTGGAAGCGCGGGTGCTGGCGCCCTGTCAGGACCTGATCGAAGCGTTGTGCCGGGAGGGTGTCGAAGCCAGTCGCCGCGCCACCCGTCTGCCAGTGACCGCGCTTGAGTGGCAGCACGACGACGATGCCCTGATACTGTCTTTCTCTTTGCCGGCGGGGGCATTTGCCACCACGGTGCTGGCTAACTTTCTGGACTGGACGGAACATGTGGCTGATCGCCAATGATGACGGCATACACGCGCCGGGTTTGAAGGCGCTGATGGGCGCGGTGTCGCGGCTGTCGGATTTTGTCGTGGTGGCGCCGGACGGCAACCGTTCCGGGTTTTCCAATGCGCTGACGCTGGACAAGCCGCTGCGGGTCGAACAGGTCGATAATATTCGCTATGCGGTCAACGGCACGCCGACCGATTGCGTGCATCTGGCCATCAACGGTCTGCTGCCGGAGGATCCCGAGCGGGTGGTCAGCGGCATCAATGCCGGTGCCAATCTAGGCGATGATGCGCTTTATTCCGGCACCATTGCCGCCGCTGTTGAAGGCCGCTTTCTGAAAAACACCGCGGTGGCGTTTTCAGTCACCAGCTGGCAGCCGGACTACTGGGCCGATGCCGCGGAGATTGCCTTTCAGGTGCTGAGCCGGTTGCACACGCTGGCACTGCCGGAGCGGACTGTGCTCAATGTGAATATCCCGAACATTGCGCTGGAAAAAATTCGCGGTTTTCGCCTGACCCGGCTTGGT
Organism: Alcanivoracaceae bacterium; assembly: GCA_041592575.1. Lineage (GTDB taxonomy): Bacteria > Pseudomonadota > Gammaproteobacteria > Pseudomonadales > Alcanivoracaceae > PGZG01. Next base: position 3,025 of record JBFHPX010000054.1, on the reverse strand, counting down.
CATCGCTTGCGCGCGTCCGATGTGCAGCCCACCGTGGACCCGCGTGGGCGTCGGGCATTCTGGATCGGCGTTGCCGGCGATCCGGCGGATTCCGGGGAGGGCACGGATTTCCATGCCATCGCCAATAACTATGTATCGGTGACGCCGCTGCACGCGGACATGACCCGCTATGATACCTTTACCACTCTGGACGGCTGGCTGAAGGAGTTCTGACCTGTCGTCCTCCAGACAAAAATGACAACGAATGACTGACAGCGATATCAACATTAACGGCATTGGCATGACCTCGGCGCGCACCCGTGAGCGTCTGGTCAGTCGTCTGCGCGAGGCGGGCATCACGGATGTTCGCATCATCGACATCATGCGCTCCACACCGCGTCACTTCTTTATCGATGAAGCGCTGGCGCATCAGGCCTATGACGACACCGCCTTGCCGATCGGCCATGGCCAGACCATTTCCCAGCCCTGGGTGGTGGCGCGGATGACCGAGCTGCTGGTGGAAAAGGCGGAACCGAAAAAGGTGCTCGAGATCGGTACCGGCTGTGGTTATCAGACGGCAGTGTTGGCAGCGCTGGGGGCGGAAGTGTATTCGGTTGAGCGTATCAAGCCGCTGCAGGAACAGGCGCGCAAGCGCATCGCCGCACTGGGATTTGCCAAGGTGCAGTTCAAGCATGCTGACGGTGGTTACGGCTGGGCCAGTGAAGCGCCATTCGATGCCATTCTCGCTGCCTGCGGTCGTCCGGATATTCCGAAAGAACTGCTGGAGCAACTTGCTGATGGCGGTCGTCTGGTGATGCCGGTTGGCGAGCGCGATCAGCAGTGGCTGACAGTGGTGGATCGTATTGGCGATGAATACCAGACCACTCAACTGGATGCGGTTCGCTTTGTCCCGTTTCAGCGTGGCATCCTGAAATGAAAAGGCTGCCCGGCGTATTCGCTCGCGGCATGGCCATGGGTATCGCCGATGTGGTGCCGGGTGTGTCCGGCGGCACGCTGGCGCTGATCACCGGAATTTACGAAGAGTTGATCAGCTCACTTGCCAGCCTGCACCCGCGGCTGCTCGGTATCTGGCGCCGGGACGGGTTCAGGGCATTCTGGCAGGCCGGCAATTTCGCCTTCCTGTTCAGCCTGTTCGCCGGCATCCTGACCAGTATTGTTCTGTTTGCCCGCCTGATGAGCTGGATGCTGGATCACTACCCTGTGCCGGTGTGGGCATTTTTCTGTGGCCTGATTATCGCCAGTGTGGTGCCGGTGTGGCGGTCCCTGCGTGAACACAAGCTGCGCGAGTCCATTGCTTTTGTTTGCGGTGTTCTGGCTGCCGGGGGGATTGCATTGTTGCCAGGCCTTGGCCATATCAGCCTGAACCCGCTTGTGTTCCTGCTGTCGGGGGCGTTGGCGATCTGTGCGATGATCTTACCCGGCATTTCCGGCAGCTTTATCCTGCTGCTGCTGGGTATGTATGTGCCGGTGCTGGACGCGTTGCGGCACGGCGATTGGGTCAGTATCGGCGCCTTTGTCAGTGGCTGCGCGATTGGCTTGCTGTCGTTTGTGCATCTGCTGCGCTGGATGCTGCGCCATTGGCATGACCCGATGATGGCACTGCTTGCCGGGTTTATGGCGGGTTCGCTTCTGGAGCTGTGGCCATGGCGCTTGACGCTGGAGCAAGGTACTCGTGAGCAATGGTTGTGGCCATCCGAGTACGCCAGTCAAAGTGGCGATGCCATGCTGTTACCGGCGCTTTTGGCACTGTTTGCCGGGATGCTGGTCGTAGCACTGTTGTTTCGCGCAGATCGTCGCAGCAACTGACGCCATTGGACCCACGTCGCCGGCAGTTGGCGACCGGAGGAGAGCCCGTTGAAATTCCTGCTGCTGATACCGCTGCTATGGTGGCTGACCGGATGCTCCGGCAGTCATCATGCTCCGGTGATTGAGCGCTATGGTGCGGCTGGCAGTGCGGGCAGCCGGTCAGTGCATGTGGTGTCTCGTGGTGACACCCTGTATTCGATTGCCTGGCGCCATGGCAAGGATTTCCGGCAACTGGCGGCAGCCAACAATATTCGTCCTCCTTACACCATCTACCCCGGCCAGCAGATCCGTCTGGATGGCGCCAACGTGGCAAGCAAACCCCCGGCGCCGGTCTCAAGGCCTGCGCCCGCCGCACAGACTGGCTCAAGAGCCCCGGCGCCCTCGGCTTCTCGTCCTGCGCCGGCACCTGTGCCTGCCCCGACACCGGTGAAACCGGCGGTGAGTGCCGGGGTGATCGCCTGGCAATGGCCGGCCAGCGGCAATCTGATCGGCCGTTATGTGGCCGGCTCGGTATCATCCAAGGGCATCGTGATTGGCGGAAACAGTGGTGACCCGGTGCGTGCGTCTGCGGCGGGTGTGGTGGTTTACCGGGGCAGTGGCCTGACCGGTTACGGCAATCTGCTGATCATCAAGCACGATGATCGTTGGCTGAGTGCCTACGCCCATAATGAGCGTATGCTGGTCAGCGAGGGTGCCAAGGTAAATGCCGGCCAGCAGATCGCCACCATGGGCGATAGCGGCACTTTCCGCACCCAGCTGCATTTTGAAATCCGCCGTGACGGTAATCCGGTGGACCCGTTAACCCTGCTGCCCAAGCGTTGATGAAAAAAATTACCGATTCACAATTGCTGCTGCTGACTGCCCTTGCCTCGGTGCTGACGGCAGTGCTGTTGATCAGCATCAAGCTGGTGGCCTGGTATTTATCAGGTTCGGTGGCGATGCTGGCATCGCTGGTCGACTCGCTGATGGATGCTGCTGCGTCTTTGGTGAACCTGCTGGCGATTCGTTACTCGCTGGTGCCGGCGGATAGTGAACACCGTTTTGGTCATGGCAAGGCCGAGGCGCTGGCTGGCCTCGGTCAGGCTGTGCTGATTACCTTGTCTGCCATGTTTCTGCTAAATGAGTCGGTCGGGCGGTTGCTGTCACCCCAGCCGGTGCAGGCGACCACGTTGGCAGTGGGGGTGATGATCGGCTCTATCGTTATCACCTTGTTGTTGTT